>CANGCZ010000121.1 GCA_947452325.1 Comamonadaceae bacterium
AAACGTCCTGAATACGCCAAGGCCGCTGTGTTGCGTGAATTTGGCAAGCCTTTGGCTGTTGAAGAAGTGCAAGTACCCCGCGAGCTCGAAGCCGGTGCCTTGCTGGTCAAGATCGAAGTCTGTTCGATTTGCGGCACCGATGTGCACCTGGCGCACGGCGCCTTGGCCATCAAAGTGAATCTGCCGGTCATACTTGGTCACGAAATGGTAGGCCGTGTCATTGAAGTCGGACCCCATGCCAATATTGATTCCATGGGCCAGCATGTCAAGGTTGGCGACCGTGTGATTTGGGCGCATTCCTATTGCGGCCATTGTTTTCAATGCACCCAGGCCAAGCAGCCGTATTTGTGTATCAACAAACGCATGTACATGTACGAGAGCATGGAAAAGCACCCGTTTTTGATGGGTGGTTTTGCCGAGTACGGTTATGTGCTGCCGACCTCGGGTCGCGTCAAAGTGCCCGACGATGTGGACAGCACGCTGGCCAGTTTGTCGAGCTGCGCGTTTCGCTCTGTGATGAACGCGTTTGACCAGATCGGCGGCATTTCGTCGTCAGACACGGTGGTGATTCAAGGTGCGGGTCCGCTGGGCATACTGGCCACCGGCGTAGCCCGCATACGCGGCGCCAAAAAAGTCATCACTATTGGCGCACCAGAGCAAAGACTGTCGTTGGCCACCGACTTTGGTGCGGACGAGGTCTTGTCTGTCACCGGCACGGACACTGCCGAACGACTCGAGCGCGTCAAAGCCTTGACGCAGGGCAGGGGCGGCGACGTGGTGTTTGATTTTTCCGGGGTGCCGGGCGCATTCGCTGAAGGCATGGATCTGGTGCGCAGTGGCGGACGTTACATGGTGGCCGGTCAGACCAGCAAAGGCAAGATAGAGTTTCAGCCTTCGCTGATCACCTTGAAGAACGTGCACTTGCAGGGTTCTATTTCTGCGGATATCAGCCACTACCACAAGGCATTGGAATTCATCTCTCAACACCAGAACAGCCTGCCGTTTGGACGCATGCTGACCAACCGCTATGGCTTGGGTACCATCAACGAAGCTCTGGCCGGCATGTCGGCCGGTCAAGAAATCAAACCGCTGGTGCTGCCCTGGGGCGACGCTTAAACGGTTTTCACAAAGAACACACCATGAGCACAACGCATACCCGGCAACTGCTGCAAGGCTACAAAATTTGCGACTTCACCCGTGTGTTGTCTGGCCCGTATTGCACCCGCTTGCTGTCAGACCTCGGTGCGGATGTGTACAAAATCGAAAAGCCGGGCGAGGGCGATGAAATCCGCTACATCATCCCGCAGATGAATGATGAGGCTGCTGACCAAAGCGCTTATTTCGCGCGGGTCAATGCTGGCAAAAAAAGTATTGCCCTGGACTTTACCCGGCCCGAAGCACTGGATATCGTCAAAGACCTGGTGTTGCAGTGCGATGTCGTGGTTGAGAATTTCTCGCCCGGCGTCATGGCCAAATACAAACTGGATTACGCCAGCCTCAAAGCCATCAAGCCCGATCTGGTGTACTGCTCCATCTCCGGCTTCGGCCAAACCGGTCCCTTGCGCCAGACGCAAGCCTATGCGCATTTGATCAACGCGTTTTCCGGCATGATGGAATTGGAGCGCGCCGGTCTGCACCCGCCGCGGGTGTCTAATTTGCAAGCTGCCGATGTGCTGGCTGGTGCCCACGCTTTCGGCCTGGTGTGCGCGGCCTTGTTACGCAAAGCCAAAAGCGGTGAAGGCGCTTACCTGGATGTGTCCATGCTCGAGTGCTTGATTTGCGCCGATGATGTGAGCTACGCGGCTTTGTTGAACGGCCACGAGGCGACACGCCAACCCCGGCCCAGCATGGTGATTCACCCGGTTGGCGGCAAACACATTGCCATGCAAATCGGCGGCGCGCCCGGCATGTGGGAGAAATTGATACGCCTCATGAACCGCCCCGATCTGGCCGCCGATGAACGCTTCCTAACCGGTCCTGCCAGACGGCAAAACTGGCCGCAGGTGTTGGAGATCATTTACGCTTGGTTGGACACGTTTGATTCTGTGGATGAGGTCATGGCGCTGCTGTCAGCAGAACGTTTTCCGGCGGTGCCCATGCTGCAACCCGAAGACATCGTCAAACACCCGCATCTGCAACTCAGAAAGGCATTCCCCGTCATACAACACCCGGCCAGACCGCAGGGTGTGACGGTGACAGCGTCGCCGTTTCATGTGGACGGTGCACCGCTTGCGCCGCCTGTGAACGCGCCCTGGACCATAGGTCAGGACACCATGGATATCTTGCGCGAGGTATTGCATTACCCTGAGCAACGGATTCAATCTTTGCAGGAAAAGGGCTTGTTACCTGCCCTGAGCGGTCACAATTAAAAAATGAGCCGTCTGCCTATGCCGCTGCAAACCTGGTCGGTACTACAAGGGTTTAGGCAAGCAGCGCACCGTGGATCGCTTTAGCGTTTAGCCTCAGGCAAGAAAGCGTTCAGCCAGCGCTTTTCTTTTGCTAGCGTCAAGACCCAAGGCTTTGTCAAGATAAGTATCCAAGTGGCCATGTGTCTGCGTGATGGTGTCCAGGGCTGCTTGTAAAAATTCGGGTTGCACGGTTTGCAGCACCCGCGCGACTTCCGGCGCAGCTTCAAAAAAAGGCATGTGCCGCAAACGTTCGTTGGTGACCATGTAGTCATGCCAAATCGTGTCCATGGGAACCTGCAACGCGTGCAACAAGCAAGTAGCAGCCATGCCGGTTCTGTCCTTGCCAGCGGTGCAATGAAACACCACCGTGTATTCAGGGTGCGCCAAAATAGCGTCGAAAAATTCAGAAAACCGGTGCGAATGCTGAAGAATGAAGTTGCTGTAAGTGTCCTGCATCAATTCAACGGTTTTCTGTGAAGACACCCTCACGCCGCTGGCCAGCAAATCGGTCAGAGTTTGCACGACGGTTGGTTCTATGGACAAAGAAAGCACCTTGGCATCGGGCAGCGTACAGGGATGTGACAAGCGTTCTTCCGCACCCCGGAAATCCAGCACCAGCCAAGGCCGGGTGTTCAGTGTTTCCAGATGCTTGATGTCACTGGCCGTGAGCTTTCCGAGGTGGTCAGAGCGGTAAATCTGTCGGTGCTTGAGTGTTTGACCATGGATATTGGCGTAGCCGCCCAGATCGCGAAAATTGGGCGCACCTTCTAGATGCAAGGGTGGAAACAAGGTCATGGCTGTGGTTGTCAGGGGCATCAATGCCCGGTGGTGTCTGGGTGGCCGGGAAAGTATCGGCCATGCGGGGCAGTTGACATATGCGAGGACAAGTTTACTTTCTTCATGTGACACAAGTGCCCGGGCGTGTTTCTGCACTGTTACAGTGGCCGTCTATGGCTATCCAGGCCCTTGACTGATTTCTTCATTCTCTTATTACATGCTTGCGCGTTACCACCGTTTTTTTCCTTTGCTGTTCGTGCTTTTATGGTCTACCGGTTTCATCGGTGCCCGTCTGGGCATGCCGCATACCGAGCCTTTGACTTTTTTGTTTGTGCGCTATCTCCTGGTGATGGCTTTGATGCTGCTGATTGCACTGGCAAGCCGAGCGCCCTGGCCGCAGGGCTGGCGCAACTGGTGTCACATCGGCGTGGCGGGGCTGTTATTGCACGGTGTGTACCTGGGCGGGGTGTTTATTGCCATTTCTTTGGGACTGCCGGCCGGTGTGGCTGCACTGGTGGTCTGCGTGCAGCCGTTGCTGACCGCCGTGGGCGCGGGTTGGTTGCTGAACGAGTCCGTGCGTGCGCGTCAGTGGACCGGCTTGTTGCTGGGTTTGTCGGGCGTGGCCCTGGTGGTGGCCAACAAAATAGGCGCTGGTTTTGGTGTACCGGCATTGTTGTTTGCGGTGCTGGCCTTGCTAGGCATCACCGGTGGGACGCTGTACCAAAAGCGGTTTTGTCCGAAGTTTGACTGGCGTACCGGCGTCATTGCGCAGTTTGTGCCGACGGCTGTGCTGACCGGACTGTGCGCCTGGTGGTTTGAAACCGGTCGGCTGGACTGGGGTGGCGAGTTGGTGTTTGCATTGGCCTGGCTGGTGCTGGTGTTGTCGGTAGGTGCCGTCAGCCTGCTGAACTGGTTGATCCGGCAAAGCACAGCCGTGAATGTGGCCAGTTTGTTTTATTTGGTACCCCCTTGCACCGCCATCGTGGGCTGGGCTTTGTTTGGCGAAGCTTTTTCACAACTGGCCCTGGCCGGTATGGCCATGGTGGTTGGCGGGGTGTACCTGGCGCGTCAATAAAGCACCCTTGGTTTGAGCTCGGACCTTTCTGCGCGGTTGGCTGCGCTCAGACCGCTTGAATTAGACTTTGCGCCAACTTTTGATTCCTCTTTTTCAGCGGAGAAGCACATCATGCTTTTACACGACAAAGTCGCAGTGATCACCGGCAGTGCCGGTCCTAATGGGCTGGGCTTTGCCACCGCCCGTTTGATGGCGGCGCAAGGTGCCAAGGTGGCGGTTCTGGATCTTGATCATGCCCAACCGGCGCAGGCCGCAGCGCAGCTTGGCACAGAGCACTTAGGGCTGGTGGCCGATGTCACCGATCTGGCGCAGTGTCAGGCCGCGGTCACAACCACATTGGCAAGATTCGGTCGCATCGACATACTGGTGAACAACGCAGGTATCACCCAGCCGGTGAAAACGCTGGACATCACCGGCGCGGATTACGACCGCATTCTGGATGTGAGCTTGCGCGGCTCGCTGTACATGTCGCAGTCTGTGATTCCGGCGATGCGGCAACAGACTGATTGAAACCGACATCACCCAGGGCAAACTCGATGACGCCCGAAAGGCCGACATCATTGCAGGCATCCCTTTGTCGCGTTTGGGTAGTGCCAAGGATGTGGCGGGCGCTTGTCTGTTTCTGGCCAGCGATTTGTCGGCCTACTGCACCGGTATCACGCTGGACGTCAATGGCGGTATGTTGATTCACTGAAATCACAGTTCTTGTTTACCTGCCCTGCGGTATGCGCACCGGCAACTGGCTTTGCTTTAAACGCCGGAGCACGAAGCTGGATTTGCTGTTACGTATGCCGGGTATTTTGTAGAGCCTTTCGCGCAAAAAACGTTCGTAACCGCGCGTGTCCTCGACGGCCACGCGTATGTAGTAGTCGTAATCGCCCGACACCAGAAACGCCTCCAGTACCTCGGGAATATCTTCCAAAGCGCGGCCAAATTCAAACAAAGCTTCGTCGGAGTGGCTGTCCAGCGAGACATGCAGGATGACGGTTTCGGGCAGCCCGAGTTTTTCCGGGCTCAACCGTACGGTATAGCCTTCAATGATGCCCGCGTCTTCCAGCCGCTTGACCCGGGTCCAGCACGGCGAGGCGGTCAGGCCGACGATCTTGCCAAGGTCTTGCAAGCTCAAGCGGGCATCCTTTTGCAAGGCTTCCAGTATGGAAATATCGAATTTATCCAGTTTCA
>CANGCZ010000122.1 GCA_947452325.1 Comamonadaceae bacterium
CTGGCTCAAGGAGCAATGCCAACGCCCGGACCTGTCGAACACTTTGAAAGATGAACTGTCCGGCTCGCTTGAATTTATCCACTTCGCCTGTACCAGCGAAGACATCAACAACACCAGCCATGCGCTGCAACTCAAAGCCGCGCGCGCTCAAGTGCTATTGCCCGGCTTACAGTCTGTGGCCGACAAGCTGCGTGACATGGCACACGCCTATGCTGCGCAAGCCATGCTCAGCCGCACCCACGGACAAACGGCCAGCCCGACCACGGTAGGCAAAGAAATGGCCAATGTGCTGGTTCGCCTGGAAACTGCCATGTCACGGGTGGCAAATGTCCCGCTGCTGGCCAAAATGAACGGTGCGGTCGGCAACTTCAATGCACACGTGTCAGCCCGTGCAGACTTTGATTGGGAAGCATTTGCGCGCCGCGTGATTGAAACCACCGACACGCCTGCAGCCGCTACAGATGCATTGGGTCTGGGTTTGACGTTTCAGCCCTACAGCATACAAATCGAGCCGCATGACTACATGGCCGAGTTGTTCGATGCCGTGGCCCGCAGCAACACCATACTCATTGATTTGTCGCGCGACATCTGGGGCTATGTGTCGCTGGGTTATTTCAAGCAACGCTTAAAGGCAGGTGAAATCGGCTCCTCCACCATGCCGCACAAAGTCAACCCCATCGATTTTGAAAACGCGGAAGGCAATCTCGGTTTGTCCAACGCGCTGCTGCGTCACCTGAGTGAAAAACTGCCCGTCAGCCGCTGGCAGCGCGATTTGACCGACAGCACCGTGCTGCGTAACATGGGCGTGGCGCTGGGCTACGCCGTACTAGCGCACCAGTCACTGTTGCAAGGTTTGAACAAACTTGAGTTGAACGCTGAGGCATTGAACGCAGACCTGGACAAGGCCTGGGAAGTGCTGGCAGAACCCATACAAACCGTGATGCGCCGCTACGGTGTCAGCGGGGCTTACGAGCAACTCAAAGAAGTCACGCGCGGTCAACGTGTCACCCGCGAAGACTTGCACGGTTTGATTGTGAAGCTCAGCATTCCTGAAGCAGAAAAACAGCGTTTATTGGCTCTCACCCCGGCTACTTATATCGGGCTGGCGGCAAGCTTGGCCAAGCGCGTCTAAGCCAAGGACATTCGCGCTTTTAGGTATCTTGTCACACAGCGCCTGTTGCTTCAGGCGCGGGGCCAGGCACCACGCCCTCCGCAGCCCGCTCTGCATAGCGGTTAAAGCGCCAAGACGAGCGCGACAAAGTGATGCGCCGCCACACGTGGCGTTTGGCCCCCGGGCTCATTTCGGTCCAGTACTGCACCTCTTCAAAACTGCGGCCGCAACCTTTGCAAATCGGGTCGCCCTGGCTGGTCGAACAAATCGCAATACATGGGGTGTCCGGGGTGGTGTCGTACCAGGCGCGCCAGGCAGCATAGGCCTTGGATGGAAAACCTTGTTCAGCGGCCTCGTCCTGGCGGTGGTAAATCATCAGTGCATACACCTCGGCCAGCGCTCGCAACTCAGGTGCCAGTGTCACTCCGTCTGGCGAGGGTTTCAAAGCGCGCCAATGGTTGATGGCCGCTTCAATGTCGGTGATGTGTATGCTTTGCGGAGCCATGTTGCCACTCATTTGTTGGGTTGCAGCAATTCGCGTCGCTTGGCCTCAAGCGCTCTTATCCGCGCATCGATGATGGACGCCTCTTGCTGGCCGCCAAGATCCAACTTGCCTTGTTGTGTCAATTCACGCGCCAGCGACTGGGCGGCGCGCAAGCGGTCGATGGCGGCGACTTCGTCCCAGCGCACGGCTTTGGCTTCGGCTTCGGCACGCAATGCGCGCAAGGCTTGTCCACTTTGCGCATAAGCATAGGCCATCGCGTCCCATGCCAACGCATCCCTGGGATGGTCCGCCAACCACAGTTGCAATTGGTCACCGGCTTGCTCTATCCCATCCGCTTTTTTAGACGCGATACGGCATTGCACCTGTAACAACAAACGCGCACGGGAGGCAGGCATGCCATCCAACAACTTCAAACACTCTGCATGTCGGCCCAGTCGTCGCTGCGTATCCGCTGCCAGCCAGCGTGCGGCGCGAAAGCCTTGCGGGTCATTTGCACTCAAAGTCAACAACCGGTTCATCGCCAACACGGCTTTGTCTGCTTGTCTTTGCTCGGTGTAAGCCATGACTGCTGCATACAACAAGCCCGCTTGCTGGGTGGGCGAATTGTCGGTGTTCGTTTCCTTTTCATAGGCCAGCACCAGATCCTGAATTTCTTCAGCACGCTTGCTCATCAATGCGCGGGCCCGGGCTTGCATCAAAGCGTGCACCATGGTCAGAGGAAGTGCTTTGGCTTCTGTGACTTGGGTGCCCATGCGCGCCTGCATATCGCCTATGCGCTCGGTGGTCAAAGGATGGGTGCGCAGATAAGGGTATCCGCCGCTGTCATTCAAGCGTGAAGCCATGGCGAGTTTTTGGAACATGCCCACCACCCCCTGCGGTTCGAAGCCTGCGTTGGTCATCACGGCATAGCCCAGACGGTCTGCTTCGCGCTCCATGTCTCTTGAAAAATTCAACTGGGTTTGTGCCACCGTTGCCGTACCGCCCATGATCATGGCATTGGCCGCATCCGGGCTTTTGCTGGCCGCCAGCACGCCCAGCATGATGCTGGCGATCATCCACGGCGTTTGTCTGCCCTGGCTGTCTTGCATGCGAGCGATATGGCGCTGGGTCACGTGACTCAACTCATGCCCCATGACCGCTGCCAGTTCATCGCGGCTGGTGACCACGGCGATCAAGCCCAAATGCACGCCCATGAATCCACCAGGCAAAGCAAACGCATTGACCGAACGGTCGCGCACCAGAAACAGATTCCAGCTGAAACTCTCATCCAGTTCAGGAGTCAAATTGCCCAGTTGCCTGGCTGATTCTTTTAAAGGCTGCCAGATATCCTGCAAATAATCCACCAGCACCGGGTCGTCCAGGTAATCCGGGTCAGGCATGATTTGGCGCATGATGGCTTCACCCAGTTTGCGCTCCTGGGGCACACTCATGCTGTTGCCGTCGCCTATGTGCGGCAAACGTGCCGGCTGGGTTTGCGCCTGCACAGCGCTCACGCTGAATAAGCCTGACAGGGTCAGGACACAGACCAGGGAAGAGGAACGGCTGAGGGTGTTTTTCAAATGGGCAAGGATAAACCGTATGATCAGTGCAAGATGTTACCCCTGCGCCGTTCTGTTGAGCGCGGCTGCGGATTTCAAGCTTTGATTCACCAGGTTTTTCGCATGTCTCTCACCCATTTTGATGCCCAGGGCCAGGCCCACATGGTCGATGTCGGCCCCAAAACCAGCACCCACCGCATAGCGGTTGCCTGCGGCGACATCCTCATGCTGCCAAGCACATTGGCCTTGATTGAAGCCGGCACCGCCAAAAAGGGGGATGTCATAGGTATTGCCCGCATCGCAGGCATACAAGCCGCCAAAAAAACCTCAGACCTGATTCCCTTGTGCCACCCGCTGGCACTGACACGCGTGGCCGTGGACTTCTCCAACCACCACGACCCGGCCCGCGTCAGCTGTACCGCCACCGTCGAAACCCATGGCCAAACCGGTGTGGAAATGGAGGCGTTAACCGCCGTGCAAGTGGCCTTGCTGACTATTTATGACATGTGCAAAGCGGTAGACAGAGGCATGACCATCAACGGTGTGAAGTTGATGGAAAAGCATGGTGGCAAGAGCGGGAGTTTTGTCGCCGACTGAACCCCGTATCCCTGCCAGTCAGCGGCATTCAGACGGCGCAAATTTGGCCGCCAGCGTTGGCGCTGCCGCCAAAGTGATGCCTGTGGGTGCGCTGGCATCTTTTGCCATGCAACGCCATGCCACTGCCGCCTGGTCTGGGACGCTGAACTCAGCGGTGGCGTCCGGCAAGGCGGTTGCCGCACTGCTGGTACCGGTGTAAGGCACCAAGAGCAAGGTGCCGTCACCGGCAATTTTCTGCGTGGTAATGGTGATCACGCCGGTTGCTGGATTGATGGCTAAGCTTTTGATATTGGCAGTGGCAGGCGGTGATGTAAATCCGGCGCCATAACCGTTGGTCGACGAGGTACCGCTGTTGAACACATCTTGCACCTGTGTTTTGGCCACCCCTGCCAGGCTCAGGCCCTCGCTGACCCGGGCTCTGACGCTGTAATCTTGGTAAGCAGGAACCGCCAGTGAGGCCAGAATGCCAATGATGGCGATGACCACCATCAGTTCGATCAAAGTAAAGCCGTTTTGTTGATGTTGTCGCATGTCTGCTCCTGTGGTGAATGGGAGCTGAGATTTTTCGGTCCGTGGCATACAGTTTGTGAATGTGTGGCTGGCTAAAACTTTGACAAGCGCTTAAGCCGTCTCTTTTTCATTGGGTGTGCGCGTCACAAACAAGGCCATCCACCGGTCTGAGAACAAAACCAGCAAAGCGCACACGCCGGGCACCAGCCAATGCAGCCAGGTCAAATGGCTGATCAGGTGCGCGACCAGCACATCGCTGATCAATGTTTCGCCTGCCACCCAGCCAATCAGCGCGGCACCCAGCCGGATGATGATGGGAAAGCGGGTCATCAAACCGATCATGAGCGAACTGCCGAAGATGACCAGGGGAATGCTCAAGCCCAAGCCTATGGTCAACAACAACAAATTGCCTTTGGCGGCAGCGGCCACACCGATCACATTGTCCAGACTCATCACCAAGTCGGCGATCAAAATCGTGCGAATCGCGGCATACAAGTTGTGATGGGTTTTGGCGTCTTCTTCGCTTTCTTCTTCCTCGTTGAGCAATTGCGTACCAATCCACAACAACAGCAAGCCGCCGATGATTTGCAACATCGGCCAGGCCATGAGTTGCACCGCCACCACCGTGAGCGCAATGCGCAAGACCACCGCAAAACCTGAACCCCAGGCAATCGCTTTGCGCTGCTCTTCAGGGCGCAAAGAGCGCGCGGCCATGGCAATCACCACCGCGTTGTCACCCGACAGCACGATGTTGATCCAAACGATTTTGAGCAGGCCGATCCAGAAATCAGGACCGACGACAAAGTCCATCATTTACAGCATGGCCTTGAGCAGCTTGCCCATTTCAGACGGGTTGCGAGTGACTTTGAAGCCGCACTCTTCCATCACGGCGAGTTTGGCTTCTGCCGTGTCAGCGCCACCGCTGATCAAGGCGCCGGCGTGGCCCATGCGTTTACCGGCAGGCGCGGTGACACCGGCGATGAAACCGACGATGGGTTTTTTCATGTGGGCTTTGCACCAGCGGGCGGCTTCGGCTTCGTCCGGGCCACCGATTTCGCCGATCATGATGACGGCGTCGGTGTCGGGATCGTCGTTGAACGCACGCATGACATCGATGTGTTTCAAGCCGTTGATCGGGTCGCCGCCGATACCGACTGCGCTGGACTGGCCCAAGCCGA
>CANGCZ010000123.1 GCA_947452325.1 Comamonadaceae bacterium
CATTATTGAGAAAAATGGTTCAATGCCCAACCTGCGGCGCATTGACCAAAAGTAGCCGTCACGCTCACCAATGAACCGTAACCATGGCAGTTCAATGTGTTGTCTGCGTTCTGGCTATTGTCTAAAGCGGGTCTCTTCACAGGCTCTTTGCTAAACACAGATTGAATACCGATTGAAGTGCCGGGTTTGATTGAGAAATTCATTTTGCGCAACTGTTGCCGCACTTGCGCCAGCAAAGGATCGTGGGTCACATCAGACAGGTCTGCCATGTCTACCAGATGAGCCCATTTTTTTCCGCCTGCGGCTCCCGCCATGACCAGCGGCTTGCCGGTTTGCATGGCACGCGTAGCCATGGCTACTTTGGCGCTGACCTGGTCAGTGGCATCTATCACCAAGTCCAGACCGCCGTGCAATAAGTGGTTGATGTTTTCCGGAGTAACGAATTCATCTATGGCGCAGACTTCGCAATCAGGATTGATCAGATGTATGCGCTCTTTCATCGCTTCTACCTTGCTCTGTCCCAAGGTGGAAGACAGGGCATGCAGTTGCCTGTTGATGTTCGACTCGGAAATATGGTCCATGTCTATCAAAGTCAATCGATTGACGCCACTGCGAGCCAGCGCCTCTGCAGCCCAAGAACCAACACCGCCTATGCCTATGACTGCCATGTGCGCCTGCTGTATGCGAAGCGCTGATGCAGCGCCGAACAAACGGCCCATGCCGCCGAAACGACGCTCAGTCACGTCTGCTTCAGAGGATTCCGCAATCAAGGTAGTTTGAGTTTGGCCAGGCGCTCGGTGGCGGCCTTGGCAGCTTCAGAGCTCGGATAGTCGCGAATCAAATCGTCCAAGGTCTTTTTCGCATCCGGTATCAACTTGAGTTCTATTTGAGCATTGGCCATTGTCAACATCGCCTCAGGGTAGCGGTTATGGGCTTCGTTCATGCTCAAAAAGGCTCTGAGTTGATTGGTCGTGTCAATATAGTCGCCCTTGACAAATTTGGCGCTTGCCACCCAGAACAATGCGCTTTGTCTGAAACCGCTGTTGGGGTATTTGCGCAGAAAACCAGTGAAGGCGTTCACAGCGCCTGTGTACTCGCCACGTTTGAAGGTGGATAAGGCGAGTTCGTAATCTTTTTTCTCCGCCTGGTCGGACTGAAACTCCAGACCATCGATTTGCACCATCACCGGTTCAATTTTGCTGAATCGTTGATCGATTTTGAAAATCCTGTCCTCAATACCGGCCGTCAAATCTTTTTGGTTGCGTTGAATCACGCTGAGCTCACGGCTTAATTGTTCGCGTTCACCGCGCAATTCGGCAATTTGCTGCTTCAAAGCTTCGTTGTCTGACTTCAGTTGAAGCACGGCCTGGTTTTGTATGCGGTTGATCTTGTCGATTTCCTGCTGAAGCCGGGATGCTTCCAACTGCGAGTCACGCACAGACTGCTGTAGCCGGGCAATGACATCATTGGCTTTTTTCAATTCCAGATCAGAAGCTTGTTTTTCTGACTGGACTTTGTCGAAATTCTTTTTATTGTCTTCGGTGATTCTTTTGACATCAGCCCTTAGATCAAGAATTGCTCTGCGGGCTTCGTTGTCAGGAAAAACCTGGGCATTTGCCACTCCCCCGCTCAACAGGAGAAGGCAAACGCAGGACCACTTGAAACGCTTGATCATTTGTAAAAGAATTCAGCCCGGCGATTTTTCGCATAAGCAGCTTCATCGCTACCGGCTACGGCAGGTTTTTCTTCACCAAAACTCACCGATTCGATTTGAGCTGCGCTCACACCCAGCAAGGTCAGGCTTTGGCGGACTGCGTCTGCGCGCTTCTGACCCAAAGCCAAGTTGTACTCGCGGCTACCGCGTTCGTCAGTGTGGCCTTCGAGAGAAACCCTGGAGCGCTGGTTGGCTTTCAAATACTGTGCGTGGGCTTCAATCACAGCTTGAAATTCTGGCTTGACGATATAGCTGTCGTAGTCAAAGTAAATGACCTTGGCTGCATTCGCAGGACCGGACATGCTGGTATCGGCTGTGGCGGGTGCGTTCACAGCAGCAGGTGCTGTCTGTTTGGCATCCGGCAAATTAGAAGCAGTTGCAGTACCGGTGCTTGGATTGGAACTGGCAGAGTTGGCGGCTTTGGAAGCCTTGTCAGCATCTTTGGTTTGTGAATTGTTGACTTGTGAACCCGACTTGTCTTCAACAGGAACATCGTTAAGTTTCACACCTGATGCACATGCTGCAAGAAGGCTGACGATCAGCAAAGACCAGATAAATTTTTTCACGGGACGTACTCCATTAATCACGGTTTCAAAAAGGGGCCCCAGTGGGGTTCACGAATATTGGCGGATTGGCCCGCTAATCTGGTGCCTATTTTGCCATCAAGTGTGGTGGTCATTAAAACTTCGCGTGCTGACGCCTTGGTGGCATACATAATCAATTTGCTGTTCGGGGCGAAACTGGGTTTTTCATCCTGGCTGGATTCGGTCAGGGAAGTCACTTTGTCGGAGGTCAAATCCATCAATTGAACCCGGTAACCGTTAGGCCCGCGTGACACAAAGGTGAGCCAGCGTCCGTCGGGGCTGAGCGCCGGTGAAACGTTGTAAGTGCCGGAAAAAGTGACGCGTTGCGCTGCGCCGCCGCTGACCGGCACGCGGTAAATTTGGGGAGAGCCGCCCCTGTCACTGACAAAATAAACACTGGCGCCGTCAGGCGAAAAAACCGGTTCTGTGTCAATACTCGGAGACTGGGTGATATGCCTGGGTTCCCCGCCTTTGGCATCAAGAATAAAAATCTGGGTACCACCGTCGCGGCTCAATGCAATGGCCAGGCTTTTACCGTCAGGTGCCCAGGCCGGCGCGCTGTTGGAACCTTTGAAATTGGCAAGCACCCGTCGCTTACCCGTGCCGACGTCATGCACATAAACCACAGGTTTGCGTGACTCAAATGAAACGTAGGCCAATTCGTTGCCGTTAGGCGCCCAACAGGGTGAGATGATGGGCTCCGGGCTGGTGAGCGCGGCTTGCGCGTTTTCACCGTCGGCATCAGCCACCCACAACATATGGCGGTTGTTTTGTTTGGTGACATAAGTGATGCGGGTAGAAAAAATACCCTTGTCGCCGGTCAATTTTTCATATATCTGATCAGCAATTCGGTGAGACACCAAGCGCAAATCGCCAGGCATGGCAATGAAACTTTGACCGCCAAGGTCCTGGGTTTTGACTGCATCCCATAAGCGGTAACGGATATCGAAACGGCCGTCGGCCAGTTTGGTGATACTGCCCGTCAATACAGCATCGATGTTATTTTGCTTGATGGTGTTGAAGTCAGGGTGGCTGTTTTCGTCAAGCAAAACCCCGGTCGGCGAACTTTTGAATTGGCCGCTTCGCTCAAGGTCTGCAGTAATGATGCCGGAGATTTTTTGCGGCGCCCCCTCTTGGCCGCGAAAATCAGAGATGGCAATCGGTATTTGAGTGATACCCACCCCTGAAATTTCCACTTTGAATTCGGCATGCGCCAGACGTGTGCCTACAAAAAGAAAACACACGAGCGTGAATATGAAATTGGCTGACCGTGACATGTTTTTTCAAGTTGTGTGGGGTGAGCGCATTCTAACCAGTAGACCGTTGGCAAAGGTGATAATCAAACTTACCAAAGTATGAGTAGCCAATGCGCCTTCAACCCCGATTTCTCAGCCGCCTGATTCGCTGCGGACAATATTTTATTCACCCTACCTATGCATGGGTTACCGCCGTGGTCTGCATGGCTTTGGTAGCGGTTTGCGAACCCATGGTGCCAGCATTGCTGCAACCTTTGCTCGATAAAGGTTTTCAGCAAACTGATTTTCCAGTCTGGTTGGTGCCGGTGGCGTTGATCGGTTTGTTCGGGGTTCGTGGCATGGGCATGTTCATCGGTCAGGTCGCCATCACCAAAGCGACACAAACCGGCTTGCTGACCTTGCGCATGCAAATGTTTAACCGTTTACAGGATGCCGCATTGGGGTTATTCAGACAACAAAACGCCAGCGCCTTAGGCAACACCTTGGTGTTTGAAGTGCAAATAGGAGCCCAGACCTTGGTGGGCTCCACCATTGGTGTGGTTCGCGACAGTTTGACGCTGATCGCACTCATCGGTTATTTGCTGTATTTAAACTGGAAATTGAGCTTGATTGTTGCACTGCTGATCCCCTCTGTGGCCTGGTTGATGAAAGTGCTGAGCAAGCGTTTGTATAGATTGACACAAAACACACAGCAAGCCACTGACCACTTGTCCTACGCAGTGGAAGAAACCGCCCTCGCCCACCGTGAAATCCGTTTACACGCGGCGCAACCCATGCAAATAGAACGCTTCAGACAACGCGGTCAGTCCATGGTGCGCTTGGCGCTCAAGACCACCGTCGCCAACGCAGGCATCACGCCTTTGACCCAATTGCTGTCAGCGGTAGCGCTCTCGGCTGTGATCAGCATCGCTTTGTTGCAAAGCCATGAAAGCCACATGAGCGTGGGCGGGTTTGCGGCCTTTGTGACCGGCATGCTGATGCTGGTCAACCCGATCAAACATTTGTCAGAGGTGGCCGGTCCGTTGACACGCGGTCTGGCGGCCTTAGAGCGAGCCTTAGAGTTGATTAACGACACCCCGGTAGAAACCGGCGGTCTGTTTCAATGCGACCGGGCCAAAGGCCATATTCGATTGCATGACATCAGTGTCAGCTACCAGCCTGACCTGCCGCCGGCACTGGACAGCGTCAACTTGGAGATTCAACCGGGTCAAATGGTGGCACTGGTCGGCAGTTCGGGCTCCGGGAAAACCACGCTGGCCAATTTATTACCCCGGTTTGTCGACTGGTCTAAGGGTGATGTGTCGCTGGATGGTGTTTCCATCCGCGATTGGCAATTGGCCGATTTGCGCCGACAAATTGCCATGGTCAGTCAGACGGTGGTGGTCATGAACGACACACTGTCTGCGAATGTGGCCCTGGGTCAGACACCGGATCGCGACAAAGTGATGCAATGTTTGCTGGCGGCGAATCTGGGAGATTACCTGCAAAGTCTGCCCCAGGGTATAGACACGCTGGTGGGGCATAACGCGGCCACCATGTCAGGTGGCCAGCGCCAGCGTCTGGCGATTGCCCGGGCCATGTACAAAAATGCACCGGTATTGGTGCTGGATGAAGCCACCTCCGCGCTGGACAATGAATCCGAACGCATGGTGCAGGATGCTTTGCAAAAACTCCAACAAGGACGTACCACATTGGTCATTGCCCATCGCCTGTCCACCATAGAAAAAGCCGATCACATTGTGGTCATGGACGCCGGGCGTGTGATTGAAACCGGCACACACACGGCATTGATGCAAGCCGACGGCGCTTACGCCAACATGTTCAGACTCGGTCAAGCGGGTCAAAGCGCTGAGCTGAGC
>CANGCZ010000124.1 GCA_947452325.1 Comamonadaceae bacterium
AGCAAATTCACATGCTCTGCCGTGCATTCGTTGATGATGATTTGCCTGAACTTGCGGTAGTCCAGCACGTTGCTGATGTCGTCGTCGCTGGGCAACAGGTCTTGCGGACCGAGATTGAGTTCAGCATCGACTTGAATCGGTTGCGGTGCGTTAATCTCGTGCGGCAATATGCCTAAGTTGGCTTTGAAGCGCAAACCTGAGAGTGACAGTGTGCGGTGGCCGTGTTGTGGTGTATTCATGTCACATCAGCGAAAAATCGCGCTCGAAAGCTGTCAGGTGTTGACCACCATCTACCAAAAGGGTGGTGCCGGTGATGGACGGGTTGTTCAACACAAAAAGCACGGTGGCCACCACGTCTTCAACCGTTGAAGAACGGCCCAGCGGTGAGAGTTTGTGCAGGTCTTGAAATTTTTCATCGCTCAGCATGTGGCTGGTCAAGGTGAGGCCAGGTGCTACACCGACTACCCGCAAGCGCGGTGCCAAGGCTTTGGCGAGTAGCGTGTTAGCGGTTTCCAGCGCCGCTTTGCTGAGGGTGTAGCTGAAAAAATCCGGGTTCAAATTCCACAGTTTCTGGTCCAACATGTTGACCGCCACGCCGGTACCGTCGCGCGCGCATGCGTGCGCGTGGAGTTGTTGCGCCAGCATGATGGCTGCTGCGGTATTGGTCAACATATGCTTTTGCAGCATGTCGTAGCTGAAACTCTCGGCGCTGTCGTGTTCAAACAAGGCGGCGCTGTTGACGACCGCGTCCACTCGGCCCATGCGTTCAACTACCGTATGTATCAAGCCTTTGGTTTGTTTTTCATCGGACAGGTCAGCCGCAAAGCATTGCGCGCCTGCACACAAGGCGGCGCATTCAGCGGTGGTCTGCTCTGCATCGGCAACCGACTCTCGGTAATGCACCGCCACCCGCCATCCTGCAGTTGCCAGACCCAATGCAATCGCGCGGCCCAGGCGTTTGCCTGCACCGGTGACCAGCACCGTCGGGACAGTTTGAGGGCTTGCAGCAGAGGACATGTCGGACAATGCCAAGAATGAAAGAACAACCGGTGAGTTTAGCGACAGACCTGCACCGCCTGCTACACGCGCAGTTAAAGGCACAAGCGGGCTGGTTGGCGTTTGACCGTTTCATGGCGTTGGCGCTTTACGCGCCGGGTGCCGGTTATTACAGCGCCCGCAGTCAAGTATTGGGCCGCATGCCCTCAGGCGGCAGCGATTTCGTCACCGCACCGTTGGTGTCTGCGTTTTTCGGCCTGGCTTTGGCGCGCAGTGTGGATGAAGCCTTGCAGCATTGCAAACTTAAAACAGTGATGGAGTTCGGCGCGGGCGACGGCAGTTTGGCTTTGCAATTGTTGGACAGCTTGGGCGACAGTGTCAGCCGTTATGACATCGTAGAGGTGTCTTCGCATTTGCGCGAACAACAAGCGAACAAGCTCAAAGCCCATGCACATAAAGTGCAATGGCTGGATGCATTGCCTGAGCAAATCAATGCGGTGGTTGTCGGCAACGAGGTGCTAGATGCCATGCCGGTCAAATTGCTGCACCGGGTGAACCAAGTCTGGCATGAGCGTGGCGTGGCCTGGGACGCATCTGCCGATGGCTATGTCTGGCAAGACAAACCCACAGATCTCAGGCCGCCGTGTGACATAGCAGGCCCGCATGATTACTTGTGTGAAATCCATCCTCAGGCCGAGGCTTTCATGCGCACACTGGGCGAACGTTTGCAAAACGGCACGGCGTTTTTCATCGACTACGGTTTCCCTGAGCAAGAGTACTACCACGTGCAAAGACACATGGGCACGCTGATGTGCCACAAAGACCACCAAAGCGATGCTGATCCTTTGAGCGACATCGGCCGCAAAGACATCACCGCGCATGTGAATTTCACCGCCATGGCATTGGCCGCGCAGGAGGCGGGCTTGCAATGTCTGGGCTATACCAGCCAGGCGCATTTCCTTATCAACAGCGGTTTGCTCGGCTTGCTGGAGAATGCGTCTGTGGTTGAACGTCAGCAGGCGCAGATGTTGATCCAAGACCATGAAATGGGTGAGTTGTTCAAAGTGATGGCGCTGGGGGCAGGCAAGCCTTGGGAGCCACTGGGTTTTGTGCAAGGCGACAGATCGCACCGTTTATAGGCTGACACATGATTCGCTGGGTATTGGTGGTGTTTCTCGTTTTGTTGCTGATACAAGGTGTGACGCCTTGGCTGAACAAGCTGGGCTTTGGTCGTTTGCCGGGCGATTTGCGTTTCAAGATTTTCGGCAAAGAGTTTTTCATCCCCATCACCACCACACTCATTTTGAGCATGGTGTGTGCCTTGATCGCCAGGGTGCTCTGACAGGGTTAATATGTTCATTCAATCGCTTTCACGGCCTTGCTGATTTATGTCTTTTTTTCAAACATTGCGTTTCAAACATCTGATTGCCATCATCTTGCTGACCGTGGTGGTGGCCGTCGGGATCTGGCGGTTTGCCGATCTGCAATCCCTGTGGCAACGGTATGCCTCAGGCGGCAGTGCTGTTGCAGACAAAGCGCCCGGCAAGCCCGGCGGCGACAAGTCCGGCGAAAAAACCAGTGACAAAACCAAATACAGCGGCGGGCGTCCCGGCAACAAAGACATGGGAGACGGCGGCGGCAAGCCCACTCCCGTGAGCGTGGCGGCGACCCGGCGCATGGACATGCAAATCACGGTGCAGGCCTTGGGGACCTTGACCGCCATGAACACGGCAGTGGTGCGTTCGCAGGTCGATGGTGTGTTGAAGTCGCTGCGCTTCACCGAAGGCCAGCAGGTGCAATCCGGCCAGTTATTGGCAGAGATTGATTCGCGTGCTTTCGAAGCGCAACTCAATCAGGCGCTGGGTCAACTCGCACGCGATAACGCGCAGCTCTTGAATGCCCAATTGGATTTGCAACGCTACCAGGATTTGTTGAAAAAAGACGCCATCGCACGCCAGCAAGTGGAAACGCAAGCGGCGCTGGTGTCGCAGTTGCAGGGCACGGTGCAAGCCGATCATGCGCAGGTTGAGACCGCCAAATTGCAGTTGTCCTACACACGGGTGACTGCACCCATCAGCGGACGCCTTGGTTTGAAACAAGCCGAGTTGGGCAGTCTGGTGCGCGCGGGAGACGCCAACGGTTTGGTCACCATCACCCAGACCCAACCCATGGCGGTGGTGTTTGCGGTGCCGGAAATGCATGTGCCCTTGATCATGCGCAAACTCAAAACCGGTCAGGCCTTGACGGTGCAAGCCTGGGACCGCGAACGCAAGCAAAAACTGGCGAACGGCAGAGTCAGCACCACTGACAACGCCATCGACGTGGCCACTGGCACATTAAAACTCAAGGCGTCGCTGGACAACCGTGACGGTCAGTTGTTCCCCAACCAGTTCGCGCAAATTGAGTTGCAACTCGACACCTTGAAAAACACCTTGGCGGTACCTACGGCGTCTGTGCAACGCGGCGCGCAAGGCAATTTCGTTTTGGTGGTGCAAGAAGACGGCACGGTCAAATCGGTGGCGGTGCAATTGCAATCTGTACAAGACGATTGGCAAGCCGTTAAAGCCGATGAATTGAAAGAAGGCGACAGCGTGGTCACCGACGGCGCTGACCGTTTGCGCTCCGGCAGCAAGGTCGAGGTGGTGAAAGCCGCCAAGCCATGAACCTGTCGCGGTTGTTCATACTGCGACCGGTTGCCACGTCGCTGTTGATGCTGGCTTTGTTGCTCACCGGGGCACTGGCCTACCGTTTGCTGCCTGTGGCCTCGCTGCCGCAAGTCGATTACCCGACGATTCAAGTCAGCACCTTGTACCCCGGCGCCAGCCCGGAGGTGATGACTGCATCGGTCACTGCGCCGCTGGAACGGCAATTCGGGCAAATGCCCGGCCTCGCGCTCATGACCTCTGTCAGCTCTGGCGGCGCCTCGGTCATCACCTTGCGCTTCTCTTTGAAGTTGCCACTGGATGTGGCCGAGCAACAAGTGCAAGCCGCCATCAACGCCAGCGCCAGTTTTTTGCCGACCGATTTACCCATGCCGCCGAGCTACAGCAAGGTCAACCCGGCGGATGCACCCGTCATGACGCTGGCGGTCAGCGCCGACGACATGCCGATGACGCTGATCCATGATTTGGTGGAAAATCGCTTGGCCATGCGCTTGTCGCAGGTCAGTGGCGTGGGACTGGTCAGCATCGCCGGTGGACAACGCCCTGCGGTGCGTGTGCAGGTGAATCCGCAGGCCTTGGCCGCCGCGGGTTTGTCGCTGGAGGATGTGCGTAACGCCATCAACCTGGCGAACGTGAACATGGCCAAAGGCAATGTCGATGGCGCGGCGCGCGCTTCCAGTTTGGATGCCAACGACCAACTGCGTTCACCCAAAGAGTACGAACGCATGGTGCTGGCTTATGTCAGAGGCAATCCGCTGCGACTCGGCGATGTGGCCGACATCGTCCAAGCCCCGGAAAACAACCGGCTGGCTGCCTGGGCGAACGACAAACCGGCCATCATCGTCAACATACAGCGCCAGCCCGGCGCGAATGTGATTGAGACAGTCGAGCGCATACAGCAGCAACTGCCTTTGCTGCGCGAAGCCATGCCGCCGGGCGTGAAAGTGCAAGTGCTGACCGACCGCACCGTCACCATACGCGCATCGGTGCGGGATGTGCAGTTCGAATTGTTGTTGTCCATTGCGCTGGTGGTGATGGTCATCTTTTTGTTTTTGCGCAGCGCCGCTGCCACGCTGATCCCCGCGGTGGTTGTGCCTTTGTCGCTGGTGGGAACTTTTGGTGTGATGTACCTCGCCGGTTTTTCCATCAATAACCTCACACTCATGGCGCTGACAGTGGCCACCGGTTTTGTGGTGGACGACGCCATCGTCATGATCGAAAACATTGCCCGCTATTTGCAAGACCCGCTCAAACCCATGCGGCCTTTGCAAGCGGCCTTGGAAGGTGCCAGACAGATCGGCTTCACCATCATTTCGTTGACGTTTTCGCTGGTCGCGGTGTTGATACCGCTGTTGTTCATGGGCGATGTGGTGGGGCGTTTGTTCCACGAGTTCGCCATCACGCTGGCGGTGGCCATTCTCATTTCTGCCCTTGTGTCATTGACGCTCACACCAATGATGTGTGCGTATGTGTTGCGCCCGTTGACCCATGCAAACGCGCAAAGTTTGCATACGCCGCTTTGGCTGCAGTGGTGCATAGACCGTTACGCCGCAGGCTTGCAGCGTGTGCTGGACAGACCGTTGCAAACCTTGGCGGTGTTCGTTTTGACCGTGTGGATGACCGTGGCTTTGTATGTCTGGATGCCCAAAGGCTTTTTCCCGGTGCAAGACACGGGCGCTGTGCAAGTGATCACCGAGGCCACACAGGCTACTTC
>CANGCZ010000125.1 GCA_947452325.1 Comamonadaceae bacterium
CTGATGCCTTGACGCAAAGCTTCTTCGTATTTGTCGGTTTGAATCAAAGACAAATCGAGCAAGCCAGTTTTGGAACCGGCTTGAAGTGCGGCCAAATAGTCTTTGGCGTCCGGCCATTTGGCCAGGTACTCCTTGCTGGTGTAGTGCGAATCGCGGAAGGGATCGCGCAAGGTGTAAGGCAGTTGCACACGCTGCATGGAGATCTCTTCGCTGTTGAGCCACTGAATGAACAAATACGCGAGTTCTTTGTTCTTGCTGTTGGAGGTCACAGACAAAGCGAATCCGGCAGCCAATTCAGGGTGTCCACCCGGGGGCAATGCGTAACCGACCTTGCCCGCCACTTTGGATTCCGGCACCCACTTCATTGCTTCGTCTTTGATGTAACCCGCAGCGAAACGGCCATAAGGCGGCCATGAAATGGTCATGGCACTTTCGCCTTTGAGGAAGGTCGCCAGATTTTCTACAAAACCGAATTTCTCCACGCCCGGGGGCATGAATTTATTTTCATTGCGCCAATCGGTCAACACTTTGACGCCTTCGGGTCCGTTGATGGCGGCTTTCATATTGGCATCAAAAAATTTGCCGCCTTCATTGCGAAAACGCTCTTGGAACATGAAGTTGCCGTAACCGGGTTCGCGGAACTGAGAGGCGCCGAAGGTGCCTTTGGCTTTGAGCTTTTCTGTCAAAAACTGACCGATTTCAGAAAACTGTTTCCATGTCGTAGGCGGTGCCAGGTCATAGTTGAACTTGGCTTTGAAGTCTTTGCGCAATGCCGCATCGGCAAAAATGTCTTTGCGGTAGTACATGATGAATACATCGCCGTCATCAGGGAAACCGTAGATCTTGCCGTTGACCTTCATCTGGTTGTCGCGGTAGGTAGGCGCGATTTTTTGCAATTCGTCGCGGTACGCGTATTTGTCCACCATGGCGTCCAGCGGCTCAAGTGCGCCGGCTTGTACCAAGTCGGGCATCCAAGAGGGAATCACGTTCAAAGCGTCATAAGCACCGGTACCGGCGCGGTATTCCTGCATGATTTTGGTGAACATCTCAGCGGTTGGAACCTCAATCACGTTGATCTTGCAACTGGTGAGTTTTTCCCACATCGGGCCGGAAAAGTTTTTAGGGTCCAGCGATTGCAGTCCGGCCTCCCAGACAATGGTGATGGTCTTGCCGTTACACATTTTTTTCGCTGCATCGACAGCACGCTGAGCGGTGCTTTGCGCCTGCGCCATGCCTGCTGTCAACAACATGGCGGATGCCAACGCTGTCAGACAACTTAAGTGCAGTTTTTTGAAATGAAAAATCACAATGGTCTCCTTCGTTTTTTTCGTGGATGGGTAATTGCAAAAAATCAGACAGTACGTATGAAGTGACTGTCAAGCTTCAATCGACAACAACTGACAGGGATGCGGTTTCCTCCTTTTGAGTTCAAACTTTCACAATAGACAAGGGCATGCGTCCGTTGGCAAACGACACCACACAACCCAAACCTTCTCGCGCGATTTGGTCAAAACATTCGTCGGTCCAGCAAAGAGAATGAGGCGTCAGTAAGACGTTGTCCATTGCCAGCAACGGGTTATCAGCAGCCACGGGTTCTTGTTCAAACACATCAAGAGCCGCCCCGGCAAGCGCGCCGGATTGCAATGCATGAATCAAAGCAGCTTCATCAATCACAGGGCCACGCGCCATATTGATCAGATAAGCCTTTTTTTTCATCAAGCCCAGTCGATGGGCGTTCAAAAAATGGTGGGTTTTTGCATTCAAAATCAAACTGCAAACCACAAAATCACTTTGGCTCAGCAGGGTTTCTGTGGAGACGTGATCAGCGCCCAAAGCCTCTATGCGTGATGTGGGGACGTGCGGGTCAGCTGCCAACATGCGCCAACCAAAAGGTTTGGCCAAAGCCAGCAGTTCCTGCCCTATGCCTCCTGCACCGATCACACCCAGCGTTCGCGTGGTCAAGCCCAGTCCCATGTGGCTGGTGCGTTCATGCCAGCGGCCCTCTCGGGTTAACTTGTTCTTGGTGATCAACCGACCGGCCAGCGCAAAGATAAACGTCAATGCGGCCACAGCCACAGGGCGACGCACGGCTACCGGGGTATTGGTGGTGATGATGCCTTTGTCGGCCAAGGCTTTGACGTCTACAGAGTCATAGCCGACACCGTGACGGGCCACGATTTTGACCCGGCAATCAGATCGTGACACAGAATGCGCTGTGACTTGGGGGCTGTTGACATACAAACCGTCGTAAGTCGCCATGATGTCAGGTGTGATTTCGCTGACAGATTCAGGCAGAAATTCGTAAACAATGCCAGGTTCATTGTTCAGTATTTCCATGGGTCCCGGGCCGAAACTGGGGTTGCCGTTGGCGTCTAGCAGGTCTTTGGAAAGACCGAGTTTGAATGCCATGCTCAGCCCCGCTTTTCCACGTGTTGAATCAACTGGCTGAAACCTTGTTGCAGTATGCCGGTGTCAGTGCCAGTGGCAATCATGGTGTAGCCCATGGCCTTGACCTTGTCAGCCCAGGCCGCGTCGGTGGCCATGAATCCGGCGACTTTGCCATGTTTTTTGGCAACATCGGCAATCTGCTTCATGGCAGCCAGAAACAAAGGGTGATCAAACTGCCCGGGGATGCCCATGAAGTTAGACAAATCGAAATGACCGACCCACAACACGTCTATGCCGTCAATCTCGGCAATGGCTTCAACCTGCTCGAGACCGCGCTCGGTTTCTATCTGTGCAATGACCAGGTTGCGATCATGAAAATCGCGCATTTTTTGATTGATGTCTCCGCCTTTGTAATCGCATTGTGCAAATCCAAAAGCAGCGCCCCGTCGACCCAAAGGCGGGTAGCGACAGGCTTGAACAATTGACGCGGCTTGCTGTGCCGATTCGACCATGGGAATCATGACACCGTGCGCCCCGATGTCCAAAGAACGCGCCAACCAGGTGTATTCACCCACAGGTACTCGCACCATAGGCGCAATAGGCAAGCCTCGACATGAGGCAAACAGCCATTTCAGTGACTCTATGTCGAGGCCGGTGTGCTCCATGTCGTAAATCACATATTTGGCACCTGCGTTATGCAAGACGCTGGACAGGCCTGGTGAAAAAAATTCGAACACCATGGCACCGGCTACAACTTGGCCAGACATGATGGATTGTTTGAGGTCAGAGGACATACATGCTCAATCTGGTAAACAATCAGAATAACCAGCAATCAACTGGCTGTAATTAGGTGTAATTACTAGGGAAATAAACGATTGGCAACTTGAGTATATTTATCGCATTTTCAGATTCAAAGCGTCAGGTCAGGGCTCGTGAAACCCGCTGTTATCATTGAATTTTGGCTTGCCCAATGACACTTATTTGCGTTGATATAAATCAATACCTTTGGGCCATTTATTTGGCATGCTTTGAATCAGTCACGTTGACCGCTGAAAGTAAGATTTCATGAAATGGTTTTTGATTGCAGCATGGATGTCTGCGATTTTGTTTGGTCATTACAGAGGTCGGGTCAAGGCTTCCTGGCAAAAAGTTTTTTTGGACCATTCGGCCGTGTTAGCGCCCATCAATGCCTTGATGGTGTTGTTTTCTAAGGTCACCACCAAACCTTTCGTTCCTTTGAACGAATTGCCGGAGTTGCAAATATTGCAGGACAACTGGCAAGTGTTTCGCGATGAGGCTTTGCACTTGTCCGAGTTACAGCGCATCAAAGCGCCTGACAAACACGATGACATTGGCTTTAATTCTTTTTTCAAATACGGCTGGAAGCGTTTTTATTTGAAATGGTATGACGCTTCTCACCCCTCAGCGGCTGAATTGTGTCCGCAAAGCGTAGCGATTTTGAAAAGCATTCCGACAATCAAAGCCGCCATGTTTGCAGAATTGCCGCCGGGTGGACAACTTAACCGTCACCGTGATCCCTATGCGGGCTCGTTGCGCTATCACTTAGGACTGGTCACACCAAACGACGACGCGTGTTACATCGATGTAGATGGTGAGCGACACAGTTGGCGTGACGGGCTGGGTGTGGTGTTCGACGAGACATACATACACGAGGCCCACAACAAGACGACGCATAACCGGATTATTTTATTTTGCGACGTGGAGCGGCCTTCGCGCTTAGCATGGGTTGCGGCTTTGAACCGTTGGTTCAGCCGTGTGGTGATGTCAGCGGCGAGTTCACCTAATGATGCCGGAGATCAAACCGGTGCAATCAATAAACTGACGCATTGGCATTTTGTGGTGGATGAAAAGCGCAAGGCTTTCAAGAATTGGAACCGCCGCTTGTACAAGTTGACCAAATACAGTTTGATTGCGCTCATATTGCTGGCTATTATTTATTTTTAAGACACGCTTTGGCCGACCATCCGGATGTGTTGGCATTCCTGCGATTATGAAGACACGCTTTGGCAGACCATCCGGTGCGATTTTTTTCTGCGCTTTCGCTCGAAAAAAACGCCCCCTCTGTCGGCCTCTGTGATGTTTTAGGTACGAGCGCTTTTTCGTTTACAAAGGTTAATGGTTCATCTAACCGCAGAAATCAAGTCTTGTCCAACGCCTGCTCAATATCCCAAATGATGTCGTCCAGCGTCTCCAGCCCCACACTCAAGCGAATCAAATCAGGCGGCACGCCTGCAGCGATTTGTTGTTCTTCAGACAACTGTCTGTGAGTGGTGGACGCAGGGTGGATCACCAGGCTCTTGGCGTCGCCGATATTGGCCAAGTGGGATAAAAACTGTACGTTCTCAATGAACGTTTGACCCGCAGCTGCGCCGCCTTTCACACCAAACGTCAACACCGCGCCCGCTCCGCGAGGCAAGTATTTTTTCGCCAGTTCATGGTCCGGATGATCCACCAAGCCCGGGTAGTTCACCCAGGCCACTTTGGGGTGTTTTTGCAGATGTTTGGCCACCGACAGCGCATTGCTGCAATGCCTATCCATGCGCAAAGACAAAGTCTCCACCCCTTGCAATAGCAAAAACGCATTGAAGGGGGAGAGCACCGGACCGAAAGTGCGCATGCCTTCCATGCGGCATTTCATGGTGAAGCCAAAGTCGCCAAAGGTCTCATAAAAACGCACACCGTGGTAGCCGGGAGAGGGCTCGGTCATGCTGGGGAAACGGCCATTGTCCCAAGGGAATTTGCCCGATTCAATGATGACGCCGCCCATGGTGGTGCCGTGCCCGCCGATGAATTTGGTCGCCGAATGTATGCTGATGGCTGTGCCCCATTTGAACGGCTGGCACAAATAAGGGCTGGCAAAAGTGTTGTCGATAAACAAGGGCACACCGGCGTGGTTACCGATCGCAGCGACAGCTTCTATACCCAGCACATTC
>CANGCZ010000126.1 GCA_947452325.1 Comamonadaceae bacterium
ACAGTGGGCTGGCCTTTGTGCTTCACCGCTGCTGCGTAGGCCGCATACACCTTTTGCGGGTCGTGGCCACCGCGACGCAAATTCCAAATATCGTCATCGCTCATCTTGGCCACCATCTCTAAGGTGCGTGGATCGCGACCGAAGAAATGTTTGCGCACATAAGCACCGTCGTTGGCTTTGAAAGCCTGGTAGTCACCGTCCACGGTTTCCATCATGATGCGACGCAGCGCACCGTCTTTGTCGCGTGCAATCAGCGGGTCCCAGTTGCTGCCCCAAATCAGCTTGAGCACATTCCAACCCGCGCCTCTGAATTCGCTCTCCAACTCTTGGATGATCTTGCCGTTGCCGCGCACCGGGCCATCAAGTCGCTGCAAATTGCAGTTGATAACAAAAATCAGGTTGTCGAGTTTTTCACGTGCGGCCAAACCGATGGCGCCGAGCGACTCGACTTCGTCCATCTCGCCATCACCGCAAAACACCCAGACCTTGCGGTTTTCCGTGTTGGCAATGCCGCGAGCATGCAAGTACTTTAAAAAACGCGCCTGGTAAATCGCCATCAGCGGGCCCAAGCCCATAGATACGGTTGGGAACTGCCAGAACTCAGGCATGAGTTTGGGATGCGGGTAACTGGACAAACCTTTGCCGTCTACTTCCTGGCGGAAATTGAGCAACTGCTCTTCGGTCAAACGCCCTTCCAGATACGCACGTGCATACACACCGGGCGACACGTGGCCTTGTATGTACAGCAAGTCGCCGCCGTGGTTTTCGTTTTCAGCATGCCAGAAATGGTTGAAACCGGCGCCGAACATATGCGCCAGAGAAGCGAACGATCCGATGTGACCGCCGAGGTCGCCGCCATCAGCCGGGTTGTGCCGGTTGGCTTTGACCACCATGGCCATGGCGTTCCAGCGCATGTAAGCGCGTAAACGTTCTTCAATTTCTATGTTGCCGGGACAACGCTCTTCCTGGTCCGGCTCTAAGGTATTCACATATCCGGTGTTCGCGGAAAACGGCATGTCAATGCTGTTTTCTCTGGCGTGCTCCAGCAATTGTTCTAATAAAAAATGCGCTCTTTCGGGACCTTCAGACGCGATAACAGCGGACAGCGCGTCCATCCATTCGCGGGTTTCCTGGGAGTCGCTGTCATTGGATGCAAACGTATGCAAATTGTCTGGCAATGCTGACATGGTGGTCTCCTCAAAATAGCCGTGTTTCGAATCATGACAAGGTCTGGATATTTTGACACAATTTCAAATAGCGCTATAGTGTTTCGTATTATGAAATTGTAAGAAAGCGCTTTGCCATTCGCCTAAACTCGACGCAAATGAAAAGCAACCTGCTAAGCGCAATGACGGCCCGATGGGCCAGTTGGTGGAAAAAACAAAGCCCGAGCCGCCAGGACCGGTTTGCGTTGCTGGCACCCATCGCAGCCGTGGGTATTTTCTTGCTGACCATCGTCAGCAGTGTGGGCTACTTGCGTATCGAGGAAATGGAGCGCGAGCAAGAAAGTGTCCAACGCGATCTGGAATACGCCCAACAAAAATTGCGTTTGCACCTGCTGGAGCAACAGGAACAAATGCTGCGTTTGGCGCGCGATTTGAGCAATGACAAGTACACGGTCATCGAATTTGCCAACGCGGCCATGGACCTGGCCAATCAAAACCCTGAAGTAGCCAGCATCAGCTGGGTTGACCCCGCTCGCCACGTGCGCTCGCATTACGCCTCCAGCGCCGCCGATTTGCAGTCATTTTCCCGACAAGGAAACTGGCTGATGTATCCCCAGACTGAAGATTCTTTTTTACTGGCACGGGAAATAAGGCGCTCTATTTATTCGACCCCTGTATTGATCAAATCTGAAGATGGCAGCGGTTTGCAGGAAGCCCACATACAACTGCACATACCCATGTTCAACAATGACATTTTCAAGGGCGTGGTGTTGGTGGAATACGCACTGGACAATTTATTGCGTTATGCCGTTCCCTCTGAAGTCACCGCCAGACACGCTGTGTCTTTGGTGGATGCCAACAACAATTTACTCGCCGGTCAAAGTATCAAACCTCGCAGTGGTTTGTTCAACTACGCGCCTTGGGAAGCCAAAGCTTACGAATACAGCGTCCCCGTCTCCACTGTCGGTAACAGCTTGCAATTGCGGGCACAGGCTTACCGCACTTCACAGGTACTGATTGGCAGCGGCTTGTTCTGGCTGGTGCTGTTGCTCAGCGGCATGACGACCTGGATGTTGATTGGCACTTGGCGTCACACGCGCAGGCGCTTGCAAGCCCAACAAGCATTGGTGGCAGAAACCAATTTTCGCCGCGCGATGGAGAATTCCATACTCACGGGCATGCGCGCCATGGACATGAATGGGCGCATCACTTATGTGAACGCGGCTTTTTGCCAGATGACCGGCTGGACAGACAAAGAATTGGTGGGATTGCGTTCGCCCTTTCCTTATTGGCCGGATGAAGACCGGCATTTGTTGAACGCAAAACTCGAAGATCAACTCAATGGCCGGACCACGTTGAGCGGTTTTCAAATCCGGGTCAAACGCAAAAACGGCACGCTGTTCGATGCGCGCTTGTACGTCTCTCCCTTGATTGATGCGCACGGACAGCAAACCGGCTGGATGTCCTCCATGACCGACATCACCGAGCCCAATCGCATCCGCGAGCAGCTCTCCGCGTCTTACGAGCGGTTCACCACTGTTCTCGAAGCCCTGGATGCGTCTGTCTCCGTCACGCCTTTGGGCAGCACAGAATTGCTGTTTGCCAACAAGCTTTACAGACAGTGGTTTGGCAACCAAAGCGAAGGCCACATGAATTTGGTGGCACAAGCAGGCATGTCATCCTTGGACTCTTCAAGCAACGACGAGACGGTAGACGATTTCTCCGGCATGCCCGGCGTCACGCTGACCCAGGCAAAATCTGAGAACTCTGAAATTTACCTGCCCAACTTGAACAAATGGCTAGAAGTCAGGTCGCGCTACTTGAACTGGGTGGATGGCCGACTGGCACAAATGGTGATTTCCACCGACATCACCAGCCGCCGACACGCCGAAGAACAAGCCGCCTTGCAAGCCGAACGGGCTCAATCGGCCAGCCGTCTCATCACCATGGGTGAAATGGCCTCCAGCGTCGCCCACGAATTGAATCAGCCACTGACAGCGATTTCAAACTACTGCAACGGCATGGTCACGCGTATCCAGGGCAAGCAAATCACGGAAGAAGAATTGCTCAAAGCTTTGGAGAAAACATCGCACCAGGCGCAGCGCGCCGGGCAAATCATTCAACGCATACGCAGTTTCATTCGCCGAAGCGAATCCAACCGTGTGCTGACATTGATTGCGCCCATGGTCAGCGAAGCGGTGGAATTGGCCGAACTTGAAATGCGCCGTCGACAAGTAAGGCTCAGTTTGTATGTGTCAGACCGTATTTCAAAAATTCTGGTTGACCCTATCTTGATTGAGCAGGTCTTGATCAATCTGCTGAAGAACGCGGCAGAGGCCATTGACCACGCCAAACGGCCCATGGATGACAGACATGTTGAGTTGCAAATCGTGCCCAAGATCATCGAAGACCAACAGGTGATTGCGTTTTCAGTGACTGACAACGGCAACGGCATGACCGAAGATGTGATGCAACGTGTGTTCGAAGCTTTCTACACCACCAAAAAAGAAGGCATGGGCATAGGACTGAATTTATGCCGCTCCATCATTGAGTCTCACCAGGGTCGAATGCAAGCAGAGAACATCTACAATGGAAACACGGTTGTTGGTTGTCGATTTTCGTTCTGGTTACCGGCCAATCCAGTGATGGTCAATGTTTAACGGTTAGTTTTCAATAGCAATTTTGGAGTGACTGATGAGTTTGATTCCTAAAAAAGGCAATGTCTACGTGGTGGATGACGATGAAGCCGTCCGTGATTCATTGCAATGGTTGCTAGAAGGCAAAGACTACCGCGTGCGTTGCTTTGACTCCGCCGAAACTTTCCTCAGCCGCTATGACCCGCGCGAAGTCGCCTGTCTGCTGGTCGATATACGCATGCCCGGCATCTCCGGTCTTGAATTGCAAGATCGCTTGCTGGAACGCAAATCCCCTTTGCCTATTGTTTTCATCACCGGTCATGGCGATGTGCCCATGGCGGTCACCACCATGAAAAAAGGCGCCATGGATTTCATCCCCAAGCCTTTCAAAGAAGAAGAATTGCTTAGCGTGGTCGAGCGCATGCTGGACCAAGCCCGTGAAGCCTTTGCTGACTTTCAGCACGCCGCCAACCGTGACGCCTTGATGGGCAAACTCACTGCGCGCGAATCGCAAGTGCTAGAGCGCATCGTCGCCGGTCGCTTGAACAAACAAATCGCTGATGACTTGGGCATCAGCATCAAAACCGTTGAAGCCCACCGTGCCAACATCATGGAAAAGCTGAACGCCAATACCGTGGCGGATCTGCTGAAAATTGCCTTGGGTCCTAACTCCGCTAAGTCCTGAGCGCCATGACAGCTTCCCTCATCGATGGCAACGCGCTGTCAGTTCTGTTACGCCAACAAGTCGCCGAGCGTGTCAAGGCATTGCAATCCCAGGGTGTCAAAGCCGGACTGGCCGTCATACTGGTCGGCGATAACCCGGCCAGCCAGGTCTATGTACGCAACAAGGTCAAGGCTTGCGAACAGACTGGCATTCACTCGGTTTTAGAAAAACACGATGCCGGTTTGAGCCAAGCCGATTTGCTCGACAGAGTGCACGCCTTGAACCGGGATGACAGCATCCACGGCATTTTGGTGCAACTGCCTTTGCCGGCGCACATAGACGCTCAAAAAGTCATAGAGGCCATCGCCCCGGAAAAAGATGTCGATGGTTTTCATGTCGCCAGCGCAGGTGCATTGATGACCGGCCTGCCGGGTTTCTGGCCGTGTACGCCGCACGGTTGTATGAAGATGCTCGAACACATAGGCTATGCCTTGCGGGGCAAACATGCGGTGGTCATTGGACGCAGCAACATCGTCGGTAAACCCATGGCCTTGATGCTGCTGCAACAAAACGCCACCGTCACCATTTGCCACAGCGCCACCCCCGACTTGAAGATGCACACCTTGCAAGCCGATGTCATCGTCGCTGCTGTGGGCAAACGCAATGTATTGACCGCTGACATGGTCAAACCCGGTGCTGTTGTCCTCGATGTCGGTATGAACCGCGATGACGAAGGCAAGCTCTGCGGTGACGTCGACTTTGCCGGCGTCAGCCAGGTGGCGTCTTACATCACACCGGTGCCAGGTGGCGTCGGCCCCATGACCATCACCATGTTGCTGGTCAACACCCTTGAATCTGCCGAACGACACGCCAT
>CANGCZ010000127.1 GCA_947452325.1 Comamonadaceae bacterium
CATGAGCGATATTGAATCACGAGTCAAAAAAATCATTGCCGAACAACTCGGCGTGGAAGAGTCCCAAGTCACATCTGAAAAAGCTTTTGTGGCTGATCTGGGTGCCGACTCGTTGGACACCGTAGAACTGGTGATGGCGCTGGAGGATGAATTCGGCATCGAAATCCCCGATGAAGACGCAGAGAAAATCACTACCGTGCAAAACGCCATTGATTACGCTTTGAACCACAAAAAAGCCTGAGCTTCGAGGTTTCGCATGAGTCGTCGTCGCGTTGTCGTGACCGGACTGGGCTGTGTGTCTCCCGTGGGAAACACTGCCCAGGCGTCCTGGAAGCAAATCCTGGCCGGTCAATCCGGTATTGATCGCATCACTTTGTTCGATGCGTCTGCTTTTGCCTGCCATTTTGCCGGTGAGGTCAAAAACTTCAACCTCGACGAATACATCTCGCCCAAAGAAGCCCGCACCATGGACCGCTTCATTCATTTGGGTGTGGCCGCCGGTTTGCAGGCGGTTGCGGATGCCGGCCTGCCCACAGGCGAAGCGCTGGACGAAGAACTGTCTTATCGCATCGGTTGCCTGATTGGCTCGGGCATTGGCGGTCTGCCTTTAATCGAAAACATGCGCGACGAATTGATGGCTCGCGGCCCTCGCCGCATTTCGCCTTTCTTTGTCCCAGCCAGCATCATCAACATGATTTCCGGTCACGTGTCCATGCGTTGCGGTTTCAAGGGGCCGAATTTGGCCATCGCTACCGCTTGCAGCACCGGTTTGCACAGCATTGGTGAAGCCGGCCGCATCATTGAGTACGGTGACGCCGACGTCATGATCGCAGGCGGTTCCGAAGCCACGGTCTCTCCGTTGGGGCTGGGGGGCTTTGCTGCCATGCGCGCTTTGTCTACCCGCAATGACGATCCCAAAACCGCTTCCCGCCCCTGGGACAAAGACCGCGACGGTTTTGTGCTCGGCGAAGGCGCCGGCGTCATGGTGCTGGAAGAATACGAATACGCCAAGGCGCGCGGCGCACGCATATACGCCGAACTGGCCGGTTACGGTCGCAGCGCCGACGCCGGTCACATGACCGCCCCGAACATGGACGGTCCGCGCCGCTCTATGCAGGCCGCCTTGAAAAATGCCGGTATGGCCCCAGATCAAGTGCAATACCTGAATGCGCACGGCACCTCTACACCGCTGGGCGATATCAATGAAACCCACGCTATCAAGGCGGCGTTCGGTTCGCATGCGCATGACATGGTGATCAGCTCTACCAAATCCATGACCGGCCATTTGCTGGGTGGAGCCGGTGGCATCGAAAGTGTTTTCACGGTTCTGGCTTTGCATGATCAAAAAGCGCCACCCACCATCAATCTGCACAACCCTGATCCAGAATGCGATCTGGACTATTGCCCGAATGAGGCACGCGACATGCGGATAGACGTGGCCATGAAAAACAATTTCGGTTTTGGCGGAACCAACGGCACGCTGGTTTTCAAGCGTATTTAAAGCAGCACAAAGACCTTGCCGGTTCAAGGAATCTTTAGTGATGTAGGCCTTTACCCGGTGATTGTCGTTACAACTGCATCAACACCTTCAGGGAGAAATCAAAATGTTGATTCATATCAATGCACGTAAACATGGGTTTTCAATTGCGCTGGCATTATTGGTCAGCATCACAGCTTCTATGCTGCCTGCTGTATTTTCGGTGGACCTGGCTCAAGCTCAAACCCGCACGCTGCCGGATTTCACCGACCTGGTTGAACTGGTCGGTCCATCCGTGGTCAACATCCGCACCATTGACAAGGCAGTGCCTCAGTCGGCAGCCCAACCGGCCGATCCGCAGGACGAGGAAATGCAGGAGCTGTTCCGTCGGTTTTTTGGCATGCCCCCGCCCGGTGCCCCGCGTCAACAACGCCCCAACCGGCCACAACAACAACCTGAGGAGCAGCCACGCGGTGTGGGCTCCGGTTTCATTCTGACGGCAGACGGCGTCATCATGACCAATGCCCACGTGGTCGATGGTGCAGAGCAAGTCATTGTCACTCTGACCGACAAGCGTGAGTTTGTGGCTCGCATCATCGGTGCCGATCGGCGCACCGACGTTGCTGTGGTCAAAATTGAAGCCAGCGGATTGCCACCGGTGAAGTTGGGCGACCCCAACCGGCTCAAGGTCGGCGAATGGGTCATGGCCATAGGCTCACCCTTTGGTCTGGAGAACACAGTCACCGCCGGTATCGTCAGTGCCAAGGGGCGTGACACCGGCGATTACCTGCCTTTTATTCAAACCGATGTGGCCATCAACCCCGGCAACTCCGGCGGTCCGTTGATCAATATGCGCGGCGAAGTCGTCGGCATCAACAGCCAGATTTATTCACGCTCCGGCGGTTTCATGGGCATTTCCTTTGCCATTCCCATTGATGAAGCCGCCAACGTCAGCAACCAGTTGCGCGCCAACGGCAGGGTTCAACGAGGTCGTCTGGGCGTAGGCATTGGCGAAGTCAGCAAAGAAGTTGCCGAATCCCTGGGCATGGCCAAGCCGCAAGGGGCTTTTGTCAGCAGCGTAGAGCCGGGCTCCCCTGCTGAAAAAGCAGGCATTGAAGCCGGTGACATCATTTTGAAGTTTGACGGCAAGACGATTGAAAAATCTTCTGATCTGCCACGCACTGTTGGCGGCACCAAGCCCGGCACCCACAGCAATCTTTCCTTGTTGCGTCGTGGCGTGACCAAGGAGATCTCCATCACCGTCGGTGAATTTGAAGCGGATAAACCCACGGCCAAGGCAGGCGCTGTACCCGAGAAAAAATCCGAGACCCCTACAGCGGTTCAGTTGCTGGGTTTGACGGTCAGCGACTTGACCGACGCACAGAAAAAAGACTTGAAATTAAAAGGCGGCGTTCGGGTGGATGCCGTGGCTGAACCAGCCTTGCGTGCTGGTATTCGCGAAGGCGATGTGATCACCCAGATTTCAAACACAGAAGTGCTGGATACCAAGGGTTTTGCGCAGGTGGTCGGTAAGCTGGACAAAAGCAAATCTGTCAGCGTATTGCTGCGCCGCGGTGAGTGGTCACAATACACTGTGATCCGGCCGCGTTGAAATGGCGACATGACCACGGGTAAACCCGTTATTTGCCCAAATGACGGGTTCTTCCAACGCTGTTTAAAAATATTTTTAATGTGAGCACAAACTAACAAAAAAAGTTTGAACATCTTGATTTAATCTAAGCAAGATCTGAAATACATGAAAATCGTTATAAGAAAGACTGAATTAACCGCCATGCGGGATGAAAACAGGGTTGTACATATCGATCCACAGTTCACCCACAAGTTATCCTAAACAATCTCCATATGAAATGTGTATAAACTGTGCGTAACTTTAATGATGCCGGCCTTCGATTGGCGACTGAAAGACCTTTAGAAGCTGTTTGCTTCGGGCTTTCTGCCTACAATGAAGTCCCAACTATCGCAGTTGCCATAGATTGTTGGTTCCGGGCGCGTCATCACCTGACGCGCCCTTTTTTATGTCTTTCTCCTCTGTAAATTCAAACACTTAAACGCTTGCATTGATGAACCACATCAGAAATTTTTCCATCATCGCGCACATTGACCATGGCAAATCCACACTCGCTGACCGCATCATTCAGCGCTGCGGCGGATTGAGTGACCGGGAGATGGAAGCGCAAGTCCTGGACTCGATGGATATTGAAAAAGAGCGTGGGATAACCATCAAAGCACAGACCGCTGCACTGCGTTACAAAGCCAAAGACGGACAGATATACAACCTGAATTTGATTGATACGCCCGGGCACGTCGACTTCTCTTATGAAGTCAGCCGCTCTTTATCTGCATGTGAAGGCGCTTTGCTGGTGGTCGATGCCAGCCAAGGTGTGGAAGCGCAGACCGTGGCTAACTGCTACACCGCGCTCGATCTCGGTGTTGAAGTGGTTCCTGTACTCAACAAAATGGATTTGGCATCTGCTGACCCGGACAACGCCAAATCTGAAATCGAAGATGTGATTGGCATTGATGCCACTGACGCGATTCCCTGTTCCGCCAAAACCGGTATGGGCGTGGATGAAATCTTAGAAGCCGTGGTCGCCAAAATTCCGCCACCCAAGGGAAACCCTGATGCCGCATTGCGCGCCATGATCGTCGACAGCTGGTTTGACACCTATGTCGGCGTGGTCATGCTGGTGCGCGTCGTCGACGGTAGGCTGGCCAAAGGCGAGCGCATCAAACTCATGGCCTCGGGTGCCACCTACAACGCCGACAACCTGGGGGTGTTTACCCCGGCTAACCAGCCGCGTGAATCCTTGGAAGCCGGAGAAGTGGGTTACATCATCGCCGGCATCAAAGAATTACAGGCGGCCAAGGTTGGTGACACGGTCACCTTGATCAAAACCGGTACCGGGGGCGCAGCGGCCACAGCCACCGAAGCCTTGCCCGGTTTCAAAGAAATTCAGCCCCAGGTGTTCGCCGGTTTGTACCCGACCGAGGCCAACCAGTACGACGCTTTGCGCGATGCGCTGGAAAAACTCAAATTGAACGATTCATCTTTGCGCTACGAGCCCGAGGTGTCGCAAGCGCTGGGTTTCGGTTTCCGCTGCGGTTTTCTGGGTTTGTTGCACATGGAAATCGTGCAAGAGCGTTTGGAGCGCGAGTTCGACCAGGATTTGATCACCACGGCACCGAGTGTGGTCTACCAGGTATTGCGCGCTGACGGCGAAGTCATCATGGTGGAAAACCCGTCCAAGATGCCTGAAGCCAGCAAGATGGAAGAAATACGCGAACCGATTGTGACGGTGCACTTGTACATGCCCCAAGACTACGTGGGTGCGGTCATGACGCTGGCTAACCAAAAACGAGGTGTGCAATTGAACATGGCCTACCATGGCCGCCAAGTCATGCTGACCTATGAAATGCCCTTAGGCGAAATCGTGCTCGATTTCTTTGACAAACTCAAAAGTGTCAGCCGGGGATATGCCTCCATGGACTACGAGTTCAAGGAATACCGCGCGGCTGATGTGGTGAAAGTAGACATACTGCTTAATGGCGAGCGGGTGGACGCGCTGTCCATCATCGTGCACCGCAGTCAATCGCAATACCGGGGGCGTGCAGTGGTCGCCAAAATGCGCGAAATCATCAGCCGCCAAATGTTTGATGTGGCCATACAAGCCGCGATCGGCGCCAACATCATCGCGCGTGAATCCATCAAAGCCTTGCGTAAAAACGTGCTGGCAAAATGCTATGGCGGCGACATCAGCCG
>CANGCZ010000128.1 GCA_947452325.1 Comamonadaceae bacterium
CGAGCCGATTAAGTTCGGGTGAAACGGGCAATCTCTGCGCGCAGCAATACCAAGTAGGCCAACGTTGAGGCGGTCCGCTGAGTTGGCGGGTAGGTAGCACCGAGCCGGGTAGGCGACTCCCGGCCCAGAGGAATGACGGTCACGCGCCGGGCAACCGGCGTGCACAGAATCCGGCGTATCGGTGAGCTTCACACTTTTAAATATTAGGCTTGAATTTTTATCAAGCAGATGGCTTGGCCAAATCGATTTCTAAAAGCATGCGTACGTAGCGTGTGTATGGAATGCCTTTGGCCTTAGCACGAACTTTGACGGCATCAAGTAGGGATTGCGGAAGCCTTAAATTGAGTGCAGCAGATTTGGCTTCTATCTCAAACTTCATGGGTTTGAATCCCGATAAATCATACTTAGACAAATCTGCCGAAGCTACAAAATTTTCGGCAGCTGCATCGCTTTTGAGCGTAGGCATAGATTTAGATTTTGTTTTCATAATGGTCTATTTCCTTTTGATGCATGAAGCGTGCGCTGATGGGTCTTAGAAAAAATTGATCGTTGAATTGGCGAACCATGAATACCAAAAAGACATAACGTCCTGCAGAGGTCTTGCCGATAGCTCTCATTCGTGGTTCTTCGGGATGCGGATCCGGCATCACAGCAGGTGTATTTAGCAGCACTTCTTCAATTTCTGTTTGCGTGACACCGTGCTTGCCGCACTTAGGCCAATTCCCATTGTCCCAATCAAATCCGGCAGTCTTCATGCATTTAATATACACAAATGTGTATACAAATTCAAGTGCTCACTGTTTTTCCTGTATATACGCCACATGCGCCAACAACGAGCGCATGGCCACCGGCCACAAGTGTGGCGGCACATCGTCATAGGCCAGCGGCAGCCAGCTGTCGGGGTTGCCTTGCGGGTCGGCTTGCATGACACGGCGCACTTTCGCGTCACGCGTTAACCGGTGTGCTTTCAATCGCGCAATGCAATCTAAGGCGCTATATGGCTCGCCCCACACATTACCCAACACATAGCCGTGCGCGGGCAAAATGAATTCCACTTGGTACTGCGTACACAGCGCAGAGAGTTTGTCCAATGACGCCAGGTAGTCGCCCATGTGGCCGTCAGGCGGGTCGATCACTGTGGTGCTGCCGTTCAATACATGGTCGCCGCTGATCAGCAAGCCGTCTTCTTCCACAATCAAACACAGGTGGTTGGCGGCGTGTCCAGGCGTGTGCACCACGCGCAGCGTGTGTGTGTCCTGGCCGCTGTGCAGCACCAATGTATCGCCGTCATTCAATGCATGATCGGGCACGAAATGGCTGTGCGCACGCGCCGTGTCTGCTGAGGCCATGCCCATGATGCGCACTTTCACGCCGTGGTCCGCGCAAAGCTTTTTCAAAAGCGCCGCACCCGGTGAATGGTCAGGGTGTGAATGCGTGCAGACTATGAAACGCAGATCGCCGCCGCAGGCTTGCCACAAGCGTTGAATGTGTTCGCGGTCCGGCGGGCCCGGGTCGATGACGATGAAACCGCTGTCGGCGTCACCCATCACATAACTGTTGGTGCCGGGACCGGTCATCATGCCGGGGTTGGGCGCGGTCAATCGTTGCACGTGCGCGAGCAAACGCACTGGCTTCTCGCTTTGCCAATCCAGGTGGTGCACGATCTGCCCATCGCGGCAGGTCAATGCCAGTTCGCCAAAGGGTTGTTCGTGCTCCATGTGGCGCGACTCTTTGCCGTTCAGCCACCCGGCGCGCGGGCAACTGTGAAACCAGGGTTGCTCATTCGCACACGCGGCCAACACCGCATCCACTGAGTCAAACGCCTGCATGCGTTCCAGTGTGCGAATGGTGGGGAAGATGATGAAAAAATCATTCTCGCGCTGGCGTTGCAGCGCGTCTTGCGGGCGTATCCAGAGCGGCTCGAACTGTTCCTTGTCGTCGGCAACAGGTGTTTGCCCGTCGGGCATGCGGGCCACCAGAAACGGCACATCAAAGCGGCGTTTCAAGTCACGGTCTGTCACCCAATGCGCAAGCACATAGACCTGATCAGCCGCGAGTTGCATGCCGCGCGCTTGAATTTGTGGTGACAGTGGTTGCAAGCGGTCAAAGCTTTCTATGTCGTTCATGTCTGCCATACGTCCGTCCGGGTGCATGGCCAGCAGCACACCGAGTTCTTCGAAACTTTCACGAATGGCTGCAATCGCTTGTGTGAGTCGCAAGTCAACTTGTGTGCTGCGTCGTTTCGCCAAAGCATGTACCTCGGCATCAGCCGCTTCAATGCCACCGCCCGGAAACACATACGCACCGGGGGCAAAACTCGCACTCATGGAACGCCGCGTCATCAGCACTTCTATGCCTTGCGTGCCATCGCGCAGCAGCAAAACGGTAGCGGCGGGCAACAACGGGGCGGGGGAACGTTGGGGATGCAGTTGTAAATGGGGGCGGACCATGGCGGGGATCAGTAGTTGGTCAGGCATGATAATCGCCACATGCGTATCCGATTTACCAAAATGCAAGGCGCGGGCAATGATTTTGTGGTGCTCGATGAAACCCAAGGCCTGCTAGGCCTGACTGCCGCCGATTACCGTTTTCTGGCCGACCGGCATTTCGGCGTCGGTGCAGATCAAATTTTGAGCGTGCGCGCCGCGCCCACACCGGATGTGGATTTTGAATATGTGATTCACAACGCCGACGGCGGCGAGGTAGAGCAATGCGGCAACGGTTCGCGCTGTTTTGTTCGCTTTGTGCGCGAGCAAGGGTTGACGCAAAAAAACACAGTGCGTGTGAAAGTGCACGGTGGCATCATCACGCTGCATGAGTTACCAGATGGGCAAGTCAAGGTGGACATGGGAGAACCGGTGCTGGATTTGCCGCGTATTCCATTCCAGGCCGAGCACGCATCCGCAGTGAATGAACATGGCTTGCTTTGGCGCTTGGTGCTGGGTGAAACCAGCGCCGATGTGGCCGTGGTGTCTATGGGCAACCCGCATGCAGTCATGACAGTGTCCGATGTGGAACACGCGCCTGTCGAAAGCCTTGGCCCGTTGATCGAACACCACGCAGCCTTTCCCAATCGCGTGAACGCAGGCTTTATGCAAATCGTGTCGCGCTCGCAAATCAAGTTGCGTGTGTTTGAGCGCGGCGCAGGTGAAACACTGGCTTGCGGCACCGGCGCCTGTGCTGCTGTGGTCGCCGGCATACGCCAGGGACTGTTGGACAGCAACGTAGACGTACACACACGCGGCGGCGTGTTGACGATCGAATGGCAAGGCGCGGGGCATCCGGTTGACATGACCGGACCAGCCACCACAGTTTTTAGCGGCGAGATGGAGATAAAACAATGAACAACCCGATCACACCGATCACCGAAGACGACATCGCCAATTTTCTGGTGAACACGCCGGATTTTTTCGACCGCCATGCGCAGTTGCTGTCTACGGTGCGCATCGTCAATCCGCATGGTCAACGCGCCGTCAGTTTGCAAGAACGCCAAGCCGATATGTTGCGCGAAAAAATCCGTGCACTTGAGCACCGCATGATGGACATGATTCGCAACGGCAGCGACAACGCGGTGCTGGCAGACCGCTTGCACCGTTGGGCACAAAGTCTGTTGATATTGCAGCAGCCCGCTGATTTGCCTGCCGCTATCGTCACCGAAATTCAGCACCACTTCATGGTGCCGCAAGTGGCATTGCGTGTCTGGAAAGTGGCAGACAAATTCCAGAAAAAAGCGTTTGCACAAAATATCAGTGAAGACGTGAAAAGCTTTACCGCTGGTTTGACCGCGCCTTACTGCGGCTCCAACAACGACTTTGAAGCGGTGCAATGGCTGGCGCATCCGCACGAAGCCCAATCGGTGGCCTTGCTGCCCTTGCGCAATAACGCCACCCCTTGGACCGATGCCGCAGACAGTTCGCCGGTAGGAGACTGCATAGGTTTGCTGGTGCTGGCTTCACCCGACCCGCAGCGTTTTCACCCGTCCATGGGTACCGATGTGCTGAATCGCATCGCCGAGTTAGCGGCGGCCGCGCTCACGCGTTTGCAATAAACGGCGTGCATACAACACATGTCTGAAGACGCGGAACTGGTGCAACGCTATCTGGCGCATGCGCAGTTTGAAAAACGTCTGGCTGCACGCACCGTGGCTTTGTACACCGGTGACTTGCAACGTTTGCAAGCGCTGGCCGACAAAGACAAAGTGTCGTTGACCGAAGTGCAAGCCCACCACATGCGGCGTTGGATGGCGCAAATGCACAGCAGCGGCCGTACACCGCGCGGCATCGCTTTGATCACCTCGGGCTGGCGCGGTTTTTACGCCTGGTTGGGTCGTGAAGGCCTGGTCAGCGCCAATCCGCTGGCGGGTATGCGCGCACCCAAAGCGGCCAAGCCTTTGCCCAAAGCATTGAATGTGGATGACGCGGTGCAACTGGCGTCGCACCACAACGACGAGCAAGACCCTTGGTTGCAAGCACGCGATATTGCGATGGTGGAGTTGCTCTACAGCAGCGGATTGCGTGTGGCTGAACTCACCGGCCTGGATGTGCAGGCCAGCAGCACGGCACGCGGTTGGATAGACATGGACAGCGCCGAAGCGCACGTGCTGGGCAAGGGTTCAAAGCGCCGCAGTGTGCCCGTCGGTGAAAAAGCGATCGCTGCGTTGCGCGAATGGCTGCAAATACGCACACTGCAACTGCCTGATCATGCGCAAACGCAAACCGCCTTGTTTGTCGGCATACGCGGCACCCGTTTGACTTCGCAAGCCATCTGGCAGCGTTTGCGTGCGCGCGGTTTGCAAGCCGGTATCAGCACGCCGGTGCATCCGCATATGTTGCGGCATTCATTCGCCAGCCATGTGTTGCAGTCCAGCGGAGACTTGCGTGCAGTGCAGGAAATGCTGGGCCACGCCAACATAGGCACGACCCAAATTTACACCCGGCTGGATTACCAGCACCTGGCAAAAGCCTACGATGCCGCGCACCCGCGCGCCCGACGAAAAAACACATGAAAACCATACAACTCAAAGCCGGTAAAGAACGTTCTGCCTTGCGCTATCACCCCTGGGTGTTTGACAGTGCCATCGCCAAAGGCGGCGGCGACCCGGGCGAAACCGTGCGCGTCGAATCGCAGACCGGACAGTTTTTAGGTTGGGCCGCATTCAGTCCGACCTCGCGCATACGCGCACGCATCTGGAGTTTTCAAAGCGATGAACGCATTGACGCCGCTTTTTTTGAAAAACAAGTGGCTGCAGC
>CANGCZ010000129.1 GCA_947452325.1 Comamonadaceae bacterium
ATTCCTTGGTACGCAATGGCGAACACACAGAGGCTTTGCTTTTAAAGAATGAGTTGAGTCAAAAAATCACTAAGCTCACGATTTCGCGTTACAAAGCGACTTCGCATTTCATTCAGCCTGATTATGTGCAACGCTGTGTGGAAGATTTACAGGTATTGGGATTTCCAGAATAAGCCAAGCTAAACGAAGGTTTTAAGTGTGGGTTAGCGTTGATGGCTAACAGTTCTCAAACCGAAGCGTTATCGGTCTTGTCAGGGTAACCGGCTTCACGCTGATGCCTAACAGCAAGAATCAGGCAGGCATCTGGCACCTGTTCAAAACTGTAAAGAGCCACATAGCCAGAACTGCCGCGCGAAATCAGCAACTCGCGCAAGTCATCTTCCACCGGGCAGCCTATCTGCGGGTGACGCTGCAAAATATGCACTGCTTCCTCGATCAAATCAATGCTCTTAAGTGCGGATTGTGGATCGCTTGGCAGCAGAAAGTTGGTCAGGCGTACCAGGTCTTGTAAGGCACGAGGCGAATAGCTCAGCTTTGCCAAGGGCGGGCTTTCGGGACAGTGGCGGATTTTCCGGCGACACGTTGGCGCAAATAGGCGTGGACTTCATCGGTGTCCAGACCGGTACCGGTTTTGAGCATGGATTTATGCGCGGCTTTGGCTTGGGCAACAAATTGCTCGCGTTGTTTGGCTGCTGTCGCTGCCTGACGGATGGCCTCGACCATGAAAGCATGCGGGGAGATGCCCAAGCCTTTGGCGGCTGACACAGCTTGGGATTTAATGTCATCCGGTAATTTCAGTGAGGTGGTGGCCATTGTGTTCTCCAGGGAGATGAAAGTGTCACTATGGTAGCACCGCGGGTTTCTTTTCCGGCTCGGCCGCTTGTATGTTTCATCAACAATTGGGGTCAGGTTCCAATTGTTTTCACGCCATGTCGGCTCGGTCGCCGCTCTCCATGGCAAAGCCATGACGTTCGCGTCGGCCCGACCGCCATGGCGTCATCCTCTCGCAGTTTTTCTCCGACTGCATTTCTGCGGTTCGATGAACCATTAGTCGTTTTCAACGAAACAGCGCTAGCACCTAAAACATCTCAGAGGCCGAATCGGAGGGGGCGTTTTTTTCGAGCGAAAGCGCAGAAAAAAATCGCACCGGATGGTTCGGCCAAAGCGTGTCTTCAATGAACCGCACGAAAGCAAACCCTTCCGGATGGTTCGGCCTGAGCCTATCGTCAAACTTCAAACTGCCGACAAACCCCGATACAACATGGTGCAAGCCAGCGCATAAAGCAAAAAGGCAAAACCGCGCTTGAGCTTGGCCACCGGCAAACGCTGAGCATAACGTGCCCCCATGGGTGCCGTGATCACAGTACACATACAAATAATGAAAAAACCCGGCAACCATACAAAGCCAAAACTGTGCGGCGGTGTGTTTGTCACAGACCAACCGCTGATCACATAACCAATCGCATTGGCCAATGCAATCGGAAAACCCAATGCCGCGCTGGTGCCCACCGCCTGGCGCAAGGGCACGTTACACCAAGTCATGAACGGCACGCTGATGAACGCACCACCTGCGCCAACCAGTCCAGAGAACATACCGATCAGGCCGCCGACCAGTGATTGGCCTACCGCACCGGGCATGTTCCGCGAAGGCTTGGGTTTCTTATCCAACAGCATTTGCGTGGCTGAAAACGCTGTAAAAAAACTGAACAACAAAGCCAGTACAGAACCTTTGATGACCGCAAACAACCACAGGCTTGACAATGCGCTGCCCAGCACCAACCCGGGTGCAATACCTTTGAACAAATCCCAACGCATAGCGCCTGCTTTGTGGTGAGCCCGCGTACTGGCCAATGAAGTGATGACTATGGTTGACATGCCCGTGGCAATCGCCATCTTCACCGCCATGTCCGTGGCGATATCAAGCTGATGCAGCAAAAAGGTGAGGAAAGGAATCATCACCAGCGCTCCGCCCACGCCGAGCAGCCCGGCTAAAAAGCCAGCGAACGAACCCAGCGCAGCCAAGGCAAGCAAAAGCAGCGGCCACGTGGTCATGGGACTTAAGCCAAGCCGAGTTTTTGTGCCATGCCTATGCGTTGCAATTTACCGGTTGCGCCTTTGGGAATTTCTTCCAGCAGCAAAATTTTGCGTGGTACTTTGAAGTCAGCAACGCGAGTGGCGACGTAGTCACGCAATTCTTTTTCAGTGGCGGCCACACCTTCGCGCAGTACGACAGCCGCACCGACTTCTTCGCCGAGTTTGTCGTGTGGAATACCAAAGCACACCACTTGTCCGACAGCCGGGTGGTCCATCAGGATTTCGTCAATTTCACGCGGGCTGATTTTTTCGCCGCCACGGTTGATGATTTCCTTCAAACGACCGGTGATGCTGATATAGCCATCGCTGTCCATCGTGCCTTGGTCACCGGTGCGAAACCATCCGTGTGTAAATGCTTCTGCGTTGGCTTTGTCGTTGTTTTCATAGCCGGGTGTGACGTTGGGTCCGCGAATCACGATCTCGCCGGTATCACCAGACTTCAGCAAGTTGCCGTCCAAGTCCATGATGGCCACTTCAGGGCCTGCAGCTATACCGACAGTGCCGGGCTTGCGTTGTGCCGGGGGCAAGGGGTTGCATGCCATTTGGTGGGCAGCCTCGGTCATGCCATAGGCTTCAATCACCGGCGCATGAAAAGTGGCTTCGAGTTCAGCCAGCACTTGCGGCGGCAGTGAAGAAGAGGACGAGCGAATGAAGCGCAAGGGCACACGCGCAATCACGTCTTTGTTGTTTGCTGCGCGCGACAAAATCGCTTGGTGCATCGTGGGTACAGCGGTGTACCAAGTCGGTTTGACCTCATCCATTTGCGCGAAAAATTTCAGTGCATTGAAGCCGCCCGTGCAATACACCTCACCGCCTTGCGACAGCGGCGCCAATATGCCGGCGATCAAACCGTGGATATGGAACAAGGGCATGACATTCAATCCCCGGTCCTGGGCGGTAAAGCGTGTGCTGGCCGCAATGTTTTTTGCAGACGCGCACACATTGCGCTGCGTCAAGGGCACGATCTTCGGACGTGAAGTGGTGCCTGAGGTGTGTAACACCAGCGCCACGTCATCGGGCAATGCCGCGCCTGGGTGCGCCGGTGCGGCAACCGCACGTGCCGACGTGTCCAAAGTGAATGAGCCTGCACCTTTCTCAGGTGTGGGATGCAACACCAAAATAGACACACCGAGTTTGCGTGCGACTTCAATCGCTGGAGATGCAGAGCCTGCTTCGACGATCAAAGCCTTGGCATGCAAATCGTTCAAATAAAACTCGAACTCATCGGCGCGGTAAGCGGGGTTCAAGGGTGCTGAAGTGGAACAAGCCGCCACCGTGACAAAAGACGCGGCCATTTCTGCGCTGTTGGGCAGGACCAGCGCAACACGGTCCTGGCGGCCTATGCCAACAGCATTGAGTGTTTGCTGTACGTAAGTTGCCAGCGAACGCAAGCCTGCATATTTCAATGGGCTGGCACCAGCGGCGCTCAGACAAGTGTCTGTGTCACGGCCTGCGGCCATCCATTCGGTCAATGTTTGCATGGGGATGTCCTGTTTAATTCAAAGAAAGCCCGTGTCCGCTGCGCAGCACCGATTGCTGCAACAACAAACACAGTTGATGTACGGTTTTGAGTGTGGGCGTGGGCAGACCAACGATCTGGCCAAGTTCAATGACGCTGCCCAGCAAAGCGTCGAGTTCGAGTGCTTTGCCTTGTTCAATGTCTTGCAGCATGGATGTTTTGTGTGCGCCCACCGCCTGTGCCCCGGCGATACGTTTGTCTATGCTGATTTTGAATTGGATACCGGTGCGCTCGGCCACGGCCTGCGCCTCTTGCATCATCAAGCTCACCAGCTCGCGTGACGGACCGAAACCTGCGATGTCTTCCAGCGTGGCATGCGTCAGCGCTGACACCGGATTGAAACTGAGATTGCCCCACAGCTTCACCCAGAGTTCGCTGCGTATGTCATTGGAGACTGGTGTTTTGAAGCCTGCACCGATCATGGCTTGCGCGAGTTGTGTCACGCGTTCGGTTTTTTCGCCACTGGGTTCACCCAAAGTGAAGCGATTACCTTCGATCAAACGCACGACCCCGGGGGCAATCAATTCGGCTGCCGGGTAAACCGCTGCGCCGATGATGCGCTCGGGTTTGAGCAACTGCCAAAGCTGTCCTTGCGGATCCAATGAGCCGAGTTGTTTTCCGCTGTAGTCGCCGGGCAGTTGATGAAAATACCACCAGGGCAAACCGTTTTGCATGGTGACGATGCAACTGTCGTCATGACACAAAGCCGCAATGTCAGCAGCAACAGCGGCCACTTGATGCGACTTGAGCGTCACCAGCACATAGTCGTAAGTGGATGCGCTGGCAATGTCACAGGCTTTGACATCGCGCGCGTGCAATTCGCCGTCGTCTGTCAGCAGTTTCATGCCGTGCTGGGCAATCGCTTGCAAATTGGCGCCGCGCGCGATGAAAGTGATGTCGTGACCGGCGAGTGCCAGCTTGACGCCGAGATAGCCGCCAATGGCACCGGCTCCGACAATGGCGATGCGTAAACTCATGAGTAGATGGGGGAAGGTAAGAGCTTGGTCATGAAAAGGTGTCTGCAAGATTCCACCGGGCTGTCATCCTGAACAAAAGGTTCAGGTGGGCGAGCTCAGTAAGGTGTTGGGTTCATCTACGCGAGATGATCACGCTCACCAAACGATGTTGCAAGCCCGGGGCTCCATAGAGCATTGGTTCAAGAAATATAAACCCGGCAGACTTGCAGACCAGTGCATTGTAGGAGCTTGCGTCACAAAAGATGCCCGTCCTGGCCTATGGCCGCATCCAGACGGTGCAATAAGTTGTTGAGGTTGTGGTGGGAACTGCCGGGCTCAGCCGGTGCAGCAGAAAAATCCGACAGTTCGAATGCCAGATTGAGAGCCGCCAGCACAGCAATGCGGTCGCGCGCCTTGATTTTGCCTGCGTCACGGATGCTGCACATGGCGGCATCGACCTTGCGCACAGCCGTTTGAAAACGCTCTTCAGCACCGGGCGGACAGGCCAGCAAATAACTTTGACCCATGATTTGCACTTCGACTTGGCTCATGCGCCGTCCTTGACATCCAGCGGTAACCGGTCAAGCAAACCATCAATGCGGCTGCGCGCTGCTTGCAAACGCGATTTGAGCGAGTCCCGCTCCTGGGTCAAGGTGTCGACCTGGGTTTCCA
>CANGCZ010000130.1 GCA_947452325.1 Comamonadaceae bacterium
CATACAAAGTCACTGCCTTGGAAGAGTCGTCGTTACCGGGGATGACATAGTCAATGCCTTCGGGTGAGTGATTGGAATCGACCACGCCGATCAGAGGAATGCCGAGTTTTTTGGCTTCCGCTATGGCGATTTTGTGGAAACCCACATCGATCACAAAAATGGCATCTGGCAGTGTGACCATGTCTTGAATGCCGCCGATGTCTTTCTCCAACTTCTCGAGTTCACGCATGAACATGAGTTGTTCTTTTTTGGACATGGCGTCCAGACCGATTTCCTGCTGCGCCTTCATGTCTTTGAGGCGCTTGATGGATGTTTTGACTGTTTTGAAGTTGGTCAGCATGCCGCCGAGCCAGCGTTGATCGACAAAAGGCACACCGGCTCTTTTGGCTTCGCTGGCAATGATTTCTCTGGCTTGGCGCTTGGTGCCCACCATCAGAATGTTGCCGCGATTGGCAGACAACTGCTTGGCAAACTTCATTGCTTCCTGAAAAAGAGGCAGTGACTTTTCCAGGTTGATGATGTGAATTTTGTTGCGGTGGCCGAAAATATAAGGGGCCATTTTCGGGTTCCAGAAGCGTGTTTGGTGTCCGAAATGGACACCGGCTTCCAGCATTTCACGCATGGTAGTAGACATTGATTGCTCCAAAGGTTGAGTCTAAAAGCCGGTTCGCCATCGCTAGAATGACAGCATGAACTGTCAGCAGGCAACACCTTTATTGAACCGGTTTGGGATTTGCTTGAGAAGATCAAACCATTTGATCAACCCAAAGCCGAGAAATTTTAGCATATCTTCACCCCTTTCCCCGCTTCAAACGGGTAACTTTGGTATGAATCTATGAAAATTGCGGTCATCGGAGCAGGTGTCATTGGCGTGACCACCGCCCTCGAACTAGTGTCCCACGGGCATGAAGTTGTGGTGTATGAAAAAGGTTCAGGCATTGCACAACAGGCCAGTTTTGCCGCCTCGGGCTTTATGGGACCGGGATTGGTGAATTCATGGACGGCACCAGGCATGTTTTCGCGCCAATTCAAAAATTGGTTCACAGGCGAAAGCGGTATCCGTTTGAACGGCTTGCTTGAGTTTCCTGCAGCGTGGGTGTGGCAATGGTTAAGAGCCTGCCGGGATCCTGAATTCAGTTTGAAACTGAGTTCTTTGCAGCGCCTTGCTTTTTACAGCCAGGAGGTTTTCAAGGGTGTCACCGAACAATACGGTTTGAGTTACGAGAGCAGTCCGGGTTCTTTGATGTTGTGCCGCAGTGAAGCGGATCTTCAAAAAGTCGATTTACAGTTGTCCTTGCTCAAAGACGCGGGCATTCTTTACAAAACGCTGAGTGCCGCAGACACACGGGCCATCGAGCCTGCGTTATCCACCGAAACAGAGCTATGGGGGGCTGTGTGTTTTCCACAGGATGCCGTGGCCAATTGCCGTCAATTCACCCTATTGGCTAAACAGGAAGCAGAGCAACTTGGCGTGGTGTTCAAGACCGGTCATGAAGTGCTGCCACTGTCAGTGTCTAAACCCCGTCTGCTTCATGTCGCAGACAAAGAATCTGAGCTGTTTGACCACGTGGTAGTTTGCGCAGGGATTCACAGCAAGGCCATTGTTCACAAACTCGGCATTCATCTGCCGGTTCAAGCTGTACACGGTTATTCGCTCAGCGCGGCATTGCGTGAGGAAATGGATGCCCCTTTGTGTGGCGTAGTTGACGCTAAACACCAAGTTGCCATAGCACGTTCAGGCCAACGCATACGGGTCAGTGGTATGTGTGAGATCGGCCCGGCGCGGCAAGCTTCTGAAAAAAACACCGGACTGCTTTACAAAGTGTTGAATGACTGGTTTCCGGGCGCGGCTAAAACCCAGGACAACGTACAAGTCTGGCGTGGCGCGCGCGATGTGATGAGCGACGGTGTGCCGGTTTTGGGTCTGAGCGGCGTGCCCGGTGTTTGGCTCAACACCGGACACGGTAACCACGGCTGGGCTTGCAGCAGCGGCAGCGCCCGCGCCATCGCCGATATGGTGTCGGGCAGAGACTGCGAAATAGACCTCAAAGGCCTGGGTATAGAACGCTTTTAGCCTCTGCCTACAAATGGCATGTTGGTGGCCATCACAGTGTGGAACAGCACATTGGCGCTGGCGGGCAAGCTGGCCATGTACAACACCGATTCGCCAACGTGTGAAACGTCCATCAAAGGCTCGGCCTTGATTTCGCCATTCGCCTGAGGCACACCCAGCGCCATCTTGGCCGCCATCTCGGTGCCTGCATTGCCGATGTCAATCTGTCCGACCGCGATATTGAACTTGCGCCCGTCCAAGGCCGCTGTTTTTGTCAAACCGGTCACCGCGTGCTTGGTGGCTGTGTAGGCAATCGAATTAGGACGCGGCGCATAAGCAGAAATAGAACCGTTATTGATGATGCGCCCGCCCATAGGGTCCTGGGTTTTCATGACTTTGAAAGCCTGCTGCAAACAATAAAACATGCCGTTCAAGTTGATGTCGACCACATTGCGCCACTGCTCAATGCTGAGTTCGTCCAAAGGCACGCCGGGGGCGCTGACACCGGCGTTGTTGAACAACAAATCCACGCGGCCGCAGGCCTTCACCGTCGTAGCAAACAGCGCGGCCACTGAATCCGGGTTGGCCACATCGGTGGACACAGCCAGACTGCGGGCAGAGTCACCCAGGCTGTGCGCGAGTTCGTCTAAGGGCTGCTGACGTCGTCCGGCCAATACCACCTTCCAGCCTGCACCGGCCAATGCAATGGCTGCTGCTTTGCCCACACCGGTACCGGCGCCTGTGACGATGGCTATTTTTTGCTGACTCATGTTGTTTCTCCAGAAAAATCAAGCGCGTTTTTTCGCACTTTTTTTGGTTGTGTGTAAAGCAGTAGGCGATTTTTTCGCCGCTTTGCCGAAGGGTTTTTTGGAACCGCGCTTGGAATCGGTGGTTTTCTTGGCGCCGCTTGCCACGGTTTTACCTGATATTTTGCCGGCCTCAGGCTGAGGCTTGGATTTGCGCGTGACGGCTGCCGTACCGTCCGCCACATCATCCTGTACCCAGCGAAAGTCGATTTTGCGACCGTCCAGATCAACGCGGCTGACCTGCACCCGAACACGCGCGCCTATGGCGTAACGAATCCCGGTGCGCTCGCCACGCAATTCCTGCCTGGCTTCATCGAAACGGAAATAATCGCCGCCCAGTTCGGTGATATGCACCAGGCCTTCGACATACATAGCGTCCAGGGTGACAAACACGCCGAATGTAGTAACAGCAGACACGGTACCGCTGAAATCTTCGCCCAGGTGTTCGCGCATGTACTGGCATTTCAACCATGCCTCTACATCACGACTGGCTTCATCGGCGCGACGCTCATTGGCGCTGCAATGCAAGCCGGCCGCCTGCCAGGACTGCAACTCGGGTGAATGCTTCACAGTCGTTTGCGCTGAGGGTTTGGATGATTTGGCCGCTTGGGTGGCCAGTCTTCTGGCGAGTTTGGCGTGTGCCTCACCAGGCGTTGGCAAGGCCGGCAGTTGATAGCGCCTGCCGTGCAAGATGGACTTGATCACCCGGTGCACCAGCAAGTCGGGGTAACGCCGGATAGGACTGGTGAAATGGGTGTAGGCCTCATAGGCCAGACCGAAATGCCCGCTGTTGATCGGTGTGTAAATCGCTTGCTGCATGGAACGCAGCAGCATGCTGTGGATTTGCTGCGCATCGACTCTGTCTTTGGTGGCGTTCGCAATCGTCTGAAAATGTTCCGGCTTGGGCGAGTCGCCGATTTGCATGCCAACGCCTATGGCTTTGAGGTAGTTGCGCAGAATTTCAATTTTTTCAGGCGTCGGTCCCTCGTGCACCCGGAACAGCGAAGCGTGTTTGCTGTTCATGATGAAGTCGGCGCTGCAAACGTTGGCGGCCAGCATGGCCTCTTCAATCAAGCGGTGCGCTTCGTTGCGTATGCGCGGCACAATTTTTTCAATTCTTCCGCTTTCATCGCAAACAATTTGTGTTTCAGTCGTTTCAAAATCGACGGCACCGCGCTTGAGGCGCGACTTCAGCAAAGCACGGTAGACATCGTGCAAATTCAGCAAATCATTGACCCGCGCTTTGTGCTTGAGGGCTTGCGGCCCGCGTGTGTTCGACAAAATCGCCGCCACGTCGGTGTAAGTGAAACGCGCATGGCTGTGCATGACCGCTTCATAAAACTGGTAGGCAAATACCTCACCATCCGCGCCAATCAACATGTCGCAGACCATGCACAAGCGATCTACATGGGGATTGAGCGAGCACAAACCATTCGATAATTTCTCCGGCAGCATAGGAATGACGCGGCGCGGGAAATACACACTGGTGGCACGGTCGTAGGCATCGGTATCGATGGCGCTGCCGGTGTCCACATAATGTCCGACATCGGCGATAGCCACCAGCAAGCGCCAACCGGGTTGCGACTTGTCGGTCAGCGGTTCGCAATACACCGCATCGTCAAAATCACGCGCGTCTTCACCGTCTATGGTGACAAAGGCCACATCGGTCAAATCCACACGGTGCTGTGCGTCTTTGGCAGTGACCTTGTCCGGCAAGCCCTCAGCCTGCTTCAAACAAGACTCGGAAAAACGATGAGGCACGCCGTATTTCCGCACCGCAATTTCAATCTCCATGCCAGGGTCGTCCATCTCGCCCAGCACTTCCTGCACACGACCCACTGGTTGGCCGTACAAACTCGGCGGCTCTGTCAACTCGACCACCACCACTTGACCGACCAGCGCTTTCCCAGTGGCGGTTTTGGGGACCAGAATATCCTGGCCATAACGCCGGTCTTCAGGCGCGACCAGCCAGACACCGCTTTCTTGCAACAAGCGCCCGATGATGGGATGCGCTGGTCTTTCCGTGATTTCGAGAATGCGTCCTTCGGGTCTGCCCTTTTTGTCGGTGCGTGTCACACGGGCTATCACGCAGTCGCGGTGCAATACGGCGCGCATCTCATTTGGCGGCAAATACACATTGGATTGACCGTCGTCACGTATGACAAATCCATGGCCGTCGCGATGACCTTCTACGACGCCTTTGAATTCTTCAAGGAGTCCGACAGTATTGGGTGTGTTTTTTTTGATATGATCCTCTGCTTTCCTGAAGGCCCAGGTGGCGGAATTGGTAGACGCACTAGTTTCAGGTACTAGCGAGTAACATCGTGGGGGTTCGAGTCCCTTCCTGGGCACCAATCTTACA
>CANGCZ010000131.1 GCA_947452325.1 Comamonadaceae bacterium
ACCAGCAGTTCCCGCCACAACGCGAGATCCCACAGCGGCGCGGTCAAAGGCGGCAGTCCTTGCGGCACGGTGCCGACCAGCTTCATGCCCTGGTTTTGCCAATCGAGCGACCATGCCAAAACAGTGGTGAGGGCAATCGTCGCCACCGGCCCGGCTTTGGCTGTCAAGTCGGCGGTGCGTGCTTTGAGTCCCCAACGGATCAACAGCGGTTTGAGACCTTTACGCACCCAAAATAAAAACGCTGTGGCAGCTACACCGACCACCAAAGTCAGCACGTGTGTGTGCGAGATTTGCTGCGCCAAGGCGCTCAGCAGGTCGACAAAGTGGTTTCCTTCGGCTTTCACGCCCATCAGCGTTTTGAGCTGGCTGGCGGCAATCAACAAACCGGATGCGGAGATAAAGCCGGAGATCACCGGGTGGCTCAGAAAATTCGCCAGAAAACCCAGGCGCAGCAAACCCATGAGCAACAACATACCGCCGGACAAAAAAGCCAGTGTCATCGCGACCTGCCAATACGCGTGCGTACCGGACGCCGCGTGTTCAGCCACTGCCGCCGCTGTCATCAAAGACACCACCGCCACGGGACCCACCGCCAGCACCCGGCTGCTGCCAAGCAAGGCGTAAAGCAACAGCGGCGCCACGCTGGCGTACAAACCGACCTCAGGCGGCAAGCCTGCCAGCAACGCATAGGCCAGACTTTGCGGGATCAGCATGACGGTGACGATGACTGCCGCCACCAAGTCGTTGCTGAAACTTTGCTTGTTGTAGCTGCGCCCCCAGTCCAGCACGGGCAGCGAGGGCAGGCTGTCCCTCAGCGAAAAAAAAGATGCGTGTTTCAGAGGTTGTCCTGGGTATAGCCGGGTTCAAATCGGGTTGAGCTTGGCTTTGCGGGGAGAATGAACGAAACGGTCCAACAGCTCAAAGCCGACCATGCCAATGACCATGGCGATCACAAACACCAGGGCTTTGGGCTGACCAGAAGCCATGGATACCAGTGCCGGGCCGGGACAAAACCCCGCCAAACCCCAGCCCGCGCCGAACAACACGCTGCCGACGATCAGCGGTTTGTCAATTTGGGAATTGGAGGGTAAGCGCAGCATGCCGCCCAGAAAGTTGGAGGTGCGTTTTTTAGCCAAGGCAAATGCAAAAAAACCGACGGCGATGGCGCCGCCCATGACCAGCGCCAATGACGGGTCCCACAAGCCGAACAAATCCAGAAAACCCAAGACTTTCCCGGGGTCGGTCATGCCTGAAAGTATCAACCCCAAGCCGAACAAGAGCCCGACCAGAAATTCGCTGGCGCGGTGAATCATGCTGTTTTTCATCATGGCTGTTTCCTTAAAAAATGTGACGAACCAGATAAACGGTGACGAAGCCCGCGCCCATGAAAGACAGCGTGGCCACCAGCGAGCGCGGGGACATGCGCGACAAACCACAAACGCCGTGGCCGCTGGTGCAACCCGAGGCGTAGCGAGTGCCTATGCCCACCAGCAGACCGGCAGCCACCACCGTCCATTCAGTCGCATCAATTCGTGGTGCAGATGCAAAACCTGCGGGTGCCAGTGAGGTGAATACCAACGGGGCGGCAAACATACCAAGTAAAAACGCGACCCGCCACAGGCTGTCGCCGACTTTGGGGGGCAGCAAGCCACCCAGAATGCCGCTGATACCCAGAATGCGCCCATTGAGCAAAATGAATACGGCCGAGGCCACGCCTAAGAGAACGCCGCCGCTCAGCGATGCCCAGGGGGTGAAATGCAACCAATCCAGATTCATGCTTTGTCTCCTGTGTCAGATTCGCAAAATTGCTGGTACATGACCGCCATGACCGCCAATGCCTGCGGGCTGGCGATCTGGTAATAAATGTGCTTGCCGTCGCGGCGTGTGCTGACGAGTTCTTCTTCGCGCAACACGGTGAGTTGCTGTGAGAGTGTGGGTTGCACGATGCCCAGTATCTCTTCGAGTTCGCCGACGCGTTTTTCGCCCAGCGATAACTGGCACAACAGCATCAGCCGGTCCGGGTTGGACAGGACTTTCATCAGGCGCGCGGCCAGCGCGGCAGATGCTTTCATTTTTTCAAGGTCAAAGGTGACGGCTTCCATGGGGTGAATTCCTGAGCATTTGGGTAGTGATGTAAAAAGTATATTGACAAATATATTGTTTGTCAATATATTATTGGAAAACTAATTCACAAAAGGTAATCTATGACCACCCCAGCTCAACCGCAAGTTCACGGCATCTTCGACCCGGCCACCTGGACGGTGACTTATGTGGTTTACGAAAAGCCCGGTTCGGCCTGCGCCATCATCGACTCGGTGTTGGACTACGACCCCAAATCCGGGCGCACCAGCCACACCAGTGCCGACAAAGCCATTGCCTTTGTCAAGGCGAATGATTTGAAGTTGGAATGGATTTTGGAAACCCATGCCCACGCCGACCATTTGTCAGCTGCGCCTTATTTGAAGCAGCAACTCGGCGGCAAAACCGGCATCGGCGACCACATCACCGGCGTGCAAAAAGTGTTCAAAGGCATCTTCAATATGGAGAGCAGTTTCAAACTCGACGGCTCACAATTCGACCATTTGTTTGCCGATGGTGAAAGCATTCACATCGGTGCTGTCAGCGGCCACACCATGTACGTGCCCGGCCACACCCCGGCTTGCGTGGCTTACCAGTTCGGTGACGCGGTGTTTGTCGGGGACACCATGTTCATGCCCGATGTCGGCACCGCGCGCTGCGACTTCCCCGGCGGGGACGCCAAGACCTTGTACGCTTCCACCCGCAAAATATTGAGCCTGCCTGATACCACCCGTTTGTTCATGTGCCACGATTACCCGCCCAACGACAGGCCTGTGGCGTTTGAAACCACCGTGGCCGAGCAACGCGCAAACAACATCCATGTGCATGACGGTATCAGCGAGGCCCAGTTTGTGCAGATGCGTACCCAGCGCGACGCTACATTGGAAATGCCAGTACTGATATTGCCTGCGGTGCAAATCAATATCCGCGCGGGTGAGTTGCCGCCCAAGGAAGACAACGGCATCTCTTACGCCAAAATTCCTTTGAACGCTCTCTGATATTGATTGAGGATCCCGTCATGAGCGACAAAATACATTTGGTCTGCCCCCATTGCAACGCCACCAATCGCGTGCCGTTAGACAAATTGCAAGCCGAACTCAACTGCGGCAAATGCAAAGCGCCCTTGTTGACAGCGCACCCCGACAACTTGGGCGAAGCCGCTTTCAACGCCCAATTGGCGAAAAGCGATTTACCGTTGGTGGTGGATTTTTGGGCGCCTTGGTGCGGCCCCTGCCGCATGATGGCTCCTGCCTACGAAAAGGTCAGTCAAGACCTTCATGGCCGTGCTCGTTTTGTCAAAGTGAACACCGAGGACGAACAAAGCTTGGCTGCGAAATACAACATCCGAAGCATTCCCACTTTGGCCGTTTTTGCGGGTGGCCGTGAAATGGCCAGACAGCCTGGGGCGATGTCGGCCCCCGATTTGGCGCGTTGGGTCAGCGCTGCATTGCTCAAGGTTTAAACAGACCCATCACCAATGAAAGAAAAATCATGACTCAAAACGTAGGCGGCATCGACCGCATTCTTCGCATCGTCGCTGGTTTGGCGCTGGTCATCTTGGCCGCCACTGGCGTGCTTGGCCCCTGGGCTTGGCTGGGCCTCATAGCGTTGGCGACCGGACTCGTGGGCATTTGCATGCCCTACAAATTGTTTGGTTTCAGCACCTGCGCCATCAAAACTGATACCGACACAGTCACTGAATGAGATAAGCATGAACGCTCTTGATCCCGTCGTACTGGCGCGTTTGCAGTTCGCTGCTAACGTTACTTTCCATATTTTGTTTCCCACCATCAGCATTGCCATGGGCTGGTTTTTGTTGTTTTTCAAAACCCGCTTTGTGGCGACTGGAGAAAAGCATTGGATGGACGCCTACCAGTTCTGGATCAAGATTTTTGCCCTGACTTTCGCCTTGGGCGTGGTCAGCGGCATCACCATGAGTTTTCAGTTCGGTACCAATTGGCCAGGCTTCATGAACACTGTGGGCAATATCGCTGGGCCATTGCTGGCCTACGAGGTGCTCACAGCTTTCTTTTTAGAAGCTACATTTTTGGGCATCATGCTGTTTGGTCGAGGTCGTGTCAGCGAAGGCGTGCATACCTTGGCGACATGGCTGGTGGCTTTGGGCACGACGGCATCCGCATTTTGGATTTTGGCGCTCAATTCGTGGATGCACACGCCTGCTGGCTTTGAGATGATCAACGGTCAAGCGCATGTCACGAGTTGGTTTGAGGTGATCTTCAACCCATCATTTCCTTATCGCATGACGCACATGTTGCTGGCCTCGGGCCTGACAGGTTCGTTTTTGTTGGCAGGTATCAGCGCCTATCGGTGGCTCAAAGGGGACCGCGCCAAAGACGTGATGGCCTCGCTGCGCACTGGCATCACGGTCGCTGCGGTATTGATACCACTGCAAATAGGGGTGGGCGATATGCATGGTTTGAACACCTTGCATTACCAACCCGCCAAGCTGGCAGCGATGGAAGGCATTTGGGAAACCCAAACCGGTGTACCTGCGGTCTTGTTTGCTATCCCTGACCAAGCCACGCAATCCAACAAATATGAAGTTGCCATTCCCCAACTGGCTTCTTTTTACCTGACCCATGACTGGAACGGCGAGGTCAAGGGTATCAAGGATTTTGCTGAGCATCCCCCTGTGGGTCCTGTGTTTTGGGCGTTTCGCATCATGGTGGGTGTCGGTTTACTGATGCTCGCCGTCAGCTGGTTTGCCAGCTATGAATTGAAATTCAAAAATACCTTGTCTAAGCGCACCGCCATGGTGTTGGTGGCCATGACCTTTGCCGGATGGGTGGCGCTGGTATCTGGTTGGTATGTGACAGAGATTGGCCGCCAGCCTTGGTTGGTCTATGGCGTCTTGACCACGGCGCAAGCAGCATCCCAAGTGCCCGCAGGCAATATTGCGCTGTCCTTGGCCATGTACCTGACGCTGTATGCAGCCTTGCTCTCGGCCTATGTGTCTGTGGTGTTTTATCTGGCTAAAAAAGCGGTTGACGGCGGTGTTGACACGCCATTACCAGCACAGGGACTGAGTCATGTCTGAATTCGGTATTGACCTCACCAGCCCAGGCGGTTGGCTGCCTTTAGTCTTTGCACTCGTCATGGCACTGG
>CANGCZ010000132.1 GCA_947452325.1 Comamonadaceae bacterium
ATGAAAGTGCTGATCGAGCAAATGCGTGAACAAGTACAAAATCTCGAATGATGACTACCTATCCCGGCAATTTATTTGTGGTGGCCGCGCCCAGCGGCGCCGGTAAATCCAGTCTTGTCAAAGCCTTGATGGAACTCGACGCCGGTGTGCAACACTCGGTGTCGCACACCACGCGTAAGCCGCGCGGCCAGGAGTTCCACGGACGCGAATATTTCTTTATCACCAACGAAGAATTTGACCGCATGGTGGCAGACGGTGCTTTTTTGGAATGGGCGCATGTGCACGGCAACCGCTACGGCACCTCGCGCGCCACCATAGAAGAGCGGATTGCCAAGGGCATGGATGTCATTTTGGAAATTGATTTTCAAGGTGCGGTGCAAATCAAAAGAATTTTTGCCAACGCTGTATTGATTTTCATCCTGCCCCCGAGCATGGCGGAATTGCGTGCCCGCTTGCAACGCCGCGGCGAGGACAGCCCCGAGGTGATTGAACTGCGATTGCAAAACTCGGCAGAGGAAATGGCGCAAGCCCACGAATTTGACTACGTTATAATCAACCAACTTTTTGACAAGGCCTTGTTCGACCTCAAAGCCATTGTCCATGCGCAAAGACTCAAATACGCGTCCCAGCGCCGAAGCAGGTCCGATATTTTCCAGGCTTTAAACCTCATCTGATTGAACCGGAGCACACCACCATGGCACGCATTACCGTTGAAGACTGTCTTGAACAAATTCCCAACCGCTTCCAACTGGTGCTGGCTGCCACTTACCGCGCGCGCATGCTGGCCCAAGGCCACACACCGAAAATCGAAAGCAAAAACAAACCCGCAGTGACCGCATTGCGTGAAATCGCCGCCGGCAAAATCGGGCTGGAAATGCTGAAAAAAGTGCCCGGCTGACAGCCCCGGGCGCTAACCAATCACACAAAGCACTGCCCCGGCAGTGCTTTTTTTTCATCCCTCGTCTTGCCGCCGTGCAAAACGCTACAGTTAGGCCATGGCTACCGTCGCTCACAAACCCGCTCCCCCCACGCCCGCGAGCAACGCGGCAGCGGCCAGTTTCGCCTCTTTGGTGGCCAAACTCGATTACCTGGGCGCGGAGGGCATAGAGCAAGTACGCAGAGCTTACAAATTCGCTGACGAAGCGCATCTGGGTGTTACGCGTCGCAGCGGCGAGCCCTACATCACCCACCCGATTGCTGTGGCCTTGCAATGCACCGAATGGAAACTCGACAGCCAAGCATTGATGGCCGCACTGTTGCACGATGTGATGGAAGACTGCGGCGTCAGCAAAGCGGATTTGCTGGAGAAATTCGGCCCTACGGTGGCTGAACTGGTTGACGGTCTGACCAAATTGGACAAGCTGAGCTTTGACACTCAGGAAGAAGGCCAGGTCGAGTCGTTTCGCAAAATGCTGTTGGCCATGGCCCGCGATGTGCGGGTGATTTTGGTGAAACTGGCCGACCGTACCCACAATATGCGCACCATGGAAGCCATGCCGCGCACTCGCTGGAAAGCCATCAGCAGCGAAACCCTGGAAATTTACGCGCCCATTGCACACCGCTTGGGTTTGAACCAGACCTACCGCGAATTGCAAGACCTGAGCTTTAAGCACCTGAGCCCTTGGCGCTACGCTATTCTTGAAAAAGCAGTGATGCGTGCGCGCAACCGCCGACGGGACCTGTTGCAAAAACTGCAACTTGAAGTGGAAACCGCTTTCAAACAAGGCCATCTGCCTATCAGTATTTTCGGGCGTGAAAAAACCCTGTATTCCATTTACCAGAAGATGCGCGGCAAGCACTTGAGCTTTGCCCAGGTCACTGACATTTACGGCATGCGGATTTTGTTGCCCCACTTGATCGATTGCTACACAGGGCTGGGCATACTGCACCAACTCTATAAGCCGGTGCCGGGCAAATTCAAAGACCATATCGCGATTGCCAAAATCAACGGCTACCAGTCTCTGCACACCACACTGGTCGGACCCGCCGGTATCAATGTGGAATTTCAGTTGCGCACCGAGGCCATGCATTTGGTGGCCGAGTCTGGCGTCGCTGCTCACTGGTTGTACAAATCGCATGACACCAGCGAAAAGGCCGAGCGCCTTGGCACACAATGGTTGCAATCGCTGCTGGATATACAAGACGAAACCCGCGACGCCACCGAGTTCTGGGACCATGTCAAAGTCGATTTGTTCCCCGACGCTGTCTACGTGTTCACGCCCAAGAGCCACATCATGGCCTTGCCGCGTGGTGCAACGGTGGTGGATTTTGCGTATGCCGTTCACAGCAACGTCGGTGACCGGGTGATCTCGGCGCGCATCAACGGCGAACCGGTCTCGCTTCGCACCGAGTTGCGCAACGGCGATGTGATTGAAGCCGAGACCAGTGAAGATGCCACGCCCAACCCCGCTTGGCTGGCGTTTGTGCGCACCGGTCGCGCGCGTTCCAAAATCCGGCATTACCTGAAAACCAGGGCGCAATCCGAATCGCAAGACCTGGGCGAAAAACTGCTGGCTCAGGCGCTGCGAGCTGAGGGCTTTATCAGCTTGCCGGCCAACGACCAGACGCACAAGTCCTTGTGGGAAAAACTATTGCGCTTCACCGGCAGCAAAACCCGCGAAGAACTGTTGACAGATTTGGGTTTGGGTAAACGCGTGGCCAGTATCGTTGCCAAACGATTGGTGCGTTTGCTCGCAGACCAAGGCGAACGGCCGGACCCGTTGTTGCTCAGCCGCGAACGATTCACGGCACACGAAACCGTGTCGCAAGGCGGCGTGGTGGTAGATGGCAGCGACAACGCCTCTGTCACTTACGGTCAATGCTGCCACCCTGTCCCGGGAGACGCCATCGTCGGCTACCTGGGTCGTGGCGAAGGTCTGGTGGTGCATATCAAGGACTGTCACGTGGCGCAGCGTTTACAACACAAAGACAGCGAGCGTTTCATCGCAGTGGAATGGTCTGACGAGCCGATACGCAGTTTTGAGGCTGGCATTGTGGTGACCGTGCTCAACGGCAAAGGCGTGCTGGCCAGTGTGGCAGCAGCCATCACCTCGGCGCAGGCCGACATCAAGTTGGTCAGCATGGCAGATGAAGTCAGCGGCAAACAGGCCACCGACTTGCGTTTTTTGATTGCTGTACAAGACACTTCACACCTGGACAGTGTGCTTGGCAGTTTGCAAAGATTGCCATCGGTCAGTCAGGCCAAGCGTTCAACCTCCAACCGAGCCGGTTGAGTTTTCAAATATTTACTCTGCGGCTGGTTCGGGGTAAGACACTTGAATTACCTCAATGTCTTGCACACCGGCCGGGGTTTGCAGCCTGACCACATCACCCACGCTTGACTTCAACAAAGCCCGGGCGATGGGCGACACCCAGCTGACCTGACCGCTCAAACTGTCAGCTTCGTCAATGCCTAATATGGTGATGGTGTTGCGCTTGCCTGCCTGGTCTTCATAAGTAACTGTGGCACCGAAAAACACCTGATCGCTGCCAAAGTGAACCGCAGGGTCGGTGACGCTGGCGAGCTCTAAACGTTTGGTCAAAAACCTGATGCGTCTGTCTATTTCACGCAAACGTTTTTTGCCGTAGATGTAGTCGCCGTTTTCAGACCGGTCGCCGTTGCTCGCCGCCCAATGGACAATGTCCACCACCTTAGGGCGCTCATCGTCAATCAGCGCCAACAACTCTGTGCGCATGCGCGCGTAGCCTTGCGGGGTGATGTAGTTTTTGCCACCAGCAGGTACAGGTGGCAGGCCGGCGTCATCGTCATCCTCTTCGCCGCTGGGTTCACGGGTGAATGCTTTGCTCATGTGTGCTGCGCCGGGCTGTGGTTTGTATGCATGTTCTTGCAGCTTACACAGTGCTCGCTATTTCCAGTCGTTCGCACATCAGATCAGCCAAGGCCAGACTGGATGTCAAACCGGGCGACTCTATGCCGTAGAAGTTCACCAGCCCGCTGACCCCGTGTTCATCCGGTCCCTGCAACTGGAAATCCGCATCAGGGCTTCCCTGAGGCACGGTCTTCGGGCGAATCCCGGCATACGCGGGTTGCAGCGCATCATCTTTCAGATCAGGCCAGTACTGGCGAATGGCTGCATAAAACACCTCGGCCCTTTGCGGATCGACGCTGTAATCTTCAGATTGCACCCATTCCACATCCGGGCCGAAACGCGCTTGCAGCCCCAGGTCCAGGGTCAAGTGCACGCCCAAACCACCAGGCTCGGGCACCGGATAAATCAAACGGGAAAAAGGTGAACGGCCTGACAGAGCAAAATAATTGCCCTTGGCCAAATAGGCTGTAGGAATTTTTTCTGGAGTTATTGCGGTGCAAGTACGCGCAAGCGCAATCGCCTGGTGACCGGCGGTATTCACTACCCAATCAGCCAACAAGGTTTCTTCCACGCCGTCACACAGCACCGTCAACTGCAAACCCTGTGCATTGGATTGCATGCTTTGCACCGTGCTGTTCAAAGCCAAGCTGGCGCCGTGTCGCTCAGCGTCGCCCAACAAGGCCAGCATATAAGCACGTCCGTTGATGATGCCTGTCGATGGCGATAACAAGGCAGCCCGTGCTTGCAAGCTTGGTTCGAGTTCCATAGCTTGCGAAGCAGAAAGAAGCTTGAGGTCTTCGACGCCATTTGCCAGCGCACGCGCCTGTATGTTTTTGAGTTCTGACACCTGTCGCTCAGAAGTAGCGACTATCAATTTGCCGCAACGCTTGTGCTCCACGCCATGGGACTGACAAAACGCATACAAGCGCTGCCTGCCTTGCACACACATCTTCGCCTTGAGCGAACCCGGCGGGTAATAAATGCCGGCGTGTATCACCTCACTGTTACGCGCACTGGTTTCCAAGCCGAAATCACTGTTGCGCTCCAGAATCATGACTTCTTTGCCCGCTTGCGCCAAAGCACGCGCACAAGCCAGGCCCACTGCGCCTGCTCCGATGACAACGGCTTGGACCTTAAGCGACATGGTTAATTCACTGTCAATTTGAACATTTTGGATCAAAAAAAAGGCTTAGCGTGGAAACACGCTAAGCCGTTATGAGATGGTGCGGCTGGCAGGAATCGAACCCACGACCCCTTGGTTCGTAGCCAAGTACTCTATCCAGCTGAGCTACAGCCGCACTGCTTCGCATCTTACCACGCTGTGTATGCA
>CANGCZ010000133.1 GCA_947452325.1 Comamonadaceae bacterium
CCTTTGGTCTGGCCGTATTGGCCGCTGAAAATGCGCACCAGTTCCAGCCACGATGAAGGCACTGAAAAAGGCGTGTTGAAACGCGAGTTCGCCATTTCCACCAAAGAATTCATGGGTGAAAAAGGCAAACTCACCGGCCTGAAAACCGTGCACGTGGAAATGAAAGATGGCAAGCTCACCGAAGTCCCCGGCACCGAGCAAATTCACAAAGCCGATCTGGTGCTGTTAGCCATGGGCTTTGTCAATCCGGTGGCCACCGTGCTGGACGCTTTCGGTGTCGACAAAGACGCGCGCGGCAACGCCAAAGCCCACACCGAAGAGGGCAGCGGCTACATCACCAATGTGCCCAAGGTGTTTGCCGCCGGTGATATGCGGCGCGGTCAATCGCTGGTGGTCTGGGCGATCCGCGAAGGCAGACAAGCAGCACGCACCATCGATCAGTTTTTGATGGGCGAGAGTGAATTGCCGCGTTAACCCGGAGTTGAACGGTGCTGGCTTGCCGCTGCGCCGCTCAAGTTGACGCACTTGGGCTCATAGAATGCGCATTAAGGTGTGAGTTCACATCAAGGTGATTTTTGTAATGACTTCTGTTGATGCCCCGCTTGTCGTTTTGAAAGATATCCGTTTCGGCTACGGCGAGCGTGCCGTGCTTGAAGGCGTCAGCTTGCAAGTGCCGCGTGGCAAAGTCACGGCCCTCATGGGCGCTTCCGGCGGCGGCAAAACCACGGTGTTACGTTTGATCGGTGGTCAGTACACAGCGCAATCCGGCCAATTGTTGTTCGACGGTCAAAATGTGTCCGGCTTGGACCGCAAGGGCTTGTACCAGGCGCGCCGTCGCATGGGTATGTTGTTCCAGTTCGGTGCTTTGTTCACCGACATGAGCGTGTTCGACAACGTGGCTTTCCCTTTGCGTGAGCACACCACCTTGCCGGCTTCCATGGTGCGCGACATTGTGCTCATGAAATTGCAAGCTGTCGGTCTGCGCGGCGCGCGCGATTTGTTTCCTTCTGAGATTTCCGGCGGCATGGCCAGACGGGTGGCGCTGGCGCGCGCCATGGCGCTGGACCCCGAGTTGATGATGTATGACGAACCGTTTGCCGGTTTGGATCCGATTTCGCTGGGCACGGCCGCGCGTTTGATACGTCAGTTGAATGACACTCTGGCGCTGACCAGCATTGTGGTGTCGCATGACTTAGAGGAGACTTTTCGCATCGCCGACCAGGTCATTGTTCTGGCCAACGGGCGCATCGTGGCTCAGGGCACGCCGGACGAAGTGCGACACAGCACCGACCCGCTGGTGCACCAGTTCGTCAGTGCCGCGCCTGATGGCCCGGTGCGGTTCCATTACCCGGCGACCGACGCGGCCACCGATTTCGGCATCCGGGGGGCGCGGCCATGAGAGAGTTTGTGGGCAGCATAGGCAGGTGGACACGCGAACGCGTCGCTGACATCGGCCAGGCCACCGTTTTGTTTGTGCGTCTGGTGTTGCTGGCACCGGCTTGTGTGCGCCGTTTCGGTCTGGTGCGTGACCACATGCATTTCCTGGGCAATTACTCGCTGGCCATCATTTCCATCTCAGGCCTGTTTGTCGGCTTTGTGCTGGCCTTACAGGGCTACAACACCTTGCAGCGTTTCGGCTCTGCCTCGGCGCTGGGCTTGTTGGTCGCACTCAGTCTGGTGCGCGAACTCGGTCCCGTGGTGTCTGCTTTGTTGTTCACCGGGCGCGCCGGGACCTCCTTGACCGCAGAAATCGGTTTGATGAAAGCTGGTGAGCAACTCAGTGCCATGGAAATGATGGCCATAGACCCGGTTCGCCGCATATTGGCACCGCGCTTTTGGGCCGGTGTGCTGGTCATGCCGATACTGGGTGCCATCTTCAGCGCGGTCGGCATTTTGGGCGGCTGGCTGGTTGGCGTCGTCATGATTGGCGTCGACGGCGGTTCGTTTTGGGGTCAAATGCAGGACGGCGTCGACGTCTGGTCCGACGTCGGTAATGGCTTCATCAAAACCGTGGTGTTCGGCTTTACCGTCAGCTTCATTGCTTTGCGACAAGGTTTTGAGGCTCAGGCCACGCCTGAAGGTGTGGCGCGAGCCACCACCCGCACCGTGGTGATGGCGTCGTTGTCTGTGCTGGCGCTGGATTTTGTACTGACTGCTTTGATGTTCAGGCTTTGAATAAGGATTGATGAAAATGCAACGTTCGAATACCGATGTCTGGGTGGGAATGCTGGTTTTGCTGGGCGCTGCCGCCTTGTTGTTCCTGGCCATGCAGTCAGCCAATCTGCTGTCCATCAGTTGGCAGAAAACCTACTCTGTCTACGCCTACTTTGACAACATCGGTGGCTTGAAAAAACAGGCCGCTATCAAAAGCGCTGGCGTGGTGGTCGGGCGGGTGCAAGACATACGTTTTGATGACAAAAACTTCCAAGCCAAGGTGGAACTGGCTCTGGACGTGCAATACCAGTTTCCCAAGGACAGCTCTTTAAAAATTCTCACCAGCGGTTTGTTGGGTGAGCAGTACATAGGCATAGAGGCCGGATCGGACGCGGCCAATCTGGCAGCCGGCGACAAGGTGCAGTCCACCCAGTCTGCGGTGGTGCTGGAAAACCTGATCAGCCGTTTTCTTTACAACAAGGCGGCTGATGGCCCGCCTTCCTCAGGCAGCCAGTGACTTCTGTATGCACACCCAAACGCATCAGCGGCTGCTATTTGGCGCTGCTTGCCACTGCCATGTTGGCAGCTTGCGCAACTGACCCTGCCGCCAATCCGCAAGACCCTTATGAATCCACCAACCGGCGGGTCAGCGAGTTCAATGAAAAGGTGGACACCAACTTGCTCAGGCCAGTGGCAGTGGGTTACCAAAAAAATGTCCCTGGACCTGTACAAACCGGGGTTGAAAATTTTTTTGGTAACTTAAAGGATGTCTGGTCGACTGTGAACAATGCATTGCAGGCCAGACCCATGGACACGGCCGAGACCGGTATGCGTGTGGCAGTGAACACGGTTTTCGGTGTGTTTGGTCTGTTTGATGTCGCCACCTGGGCCGGTTTGCAAAGACGAAGCGCCGATTTCGGCCAGACCCTGGGTGTGTGGGGCGTGCCTTCCGGTCCTTATGTGGTGCTGCCTTTGTTGGGCCCATCCACGGCTCGCGACACGGTGGGCTGGACCTTTGATAACCATTACAACCTGTGGAACGGGGTAGAGCCAACCGGCTTACGCAACAGCGGCATAGCCTTGCGGGTGGTCGACATGCGCGCCGGTTACCTTGGCATGGACACCAGTTTGAATGAAGTCGCATTGGACAAGTACAGCTTTGTGCGCGACGCCTATTTGCAACGCCGCAACCCCAAGGGCTGGAAACACAATTTGCCAGCCGATATGCGTGAAAACGACGGTGCTGACGGCGCCGATGACGGTGCAGATGACGGCGATCTGCCAGGCGGCGCCATACCTGTAGAGGAGCCGGTGGTTGACGGCACCCATAACCCGCAGGATGTGCCCGTGGTCATTGAGGGCCCTCAGGTGACTTATGAACGCTCGCCACCCGTTGATCAAAAGCCTGAGGACAAACCGGAAAATAGCGAATAATAGGTTTCACACAGTTTCATCCCGGTGGCCACCCCATGAATTCAAATTTCTATTTCTCATCCGCACTTTCAAAAGTCTTGCTCAGTGTTTTACTGACCGTGTCGGGCCTGGCCTCTGCGTTTGGCGCTGAACAGGCGCCGGACCAATTCATACAAAACATGTCCAATGAAATCTTGGATATTGTGCGCAAAGACCCGGCGCTTAAAGCCGGGGATTTGCAAAAAATAGGTGTCTTGGTGGACACCAAGCTGTTGACGCATGTCAATTTCCAGCGCATGACGGCTGCGGCGGTCGGCCCGGCTTGGCGCCAGGCCAGCCCTGAACAGCAAAAGCGCTTGCAAGACGAATTCAAAATGCTATTGATGCGCAGTTATTCAGGTGCTTTGTCGCAAGTCAAAGACAATTACAGCATTGCCGTCAAGCCTTTGCGCGGCACCGTCACTGAAAATGAAGTGGTGGTGCGCACCGAAATCCGTGGCGGCTCTGAGCCGGTGCCACTGGATTACCGTTTGGAAAAAAGTGCTGATTCAGATGCCGGTTGGCGCATTTACAACTTCAATATCCTGGGTATCTGGATGGTGGACAACTACCGCAGCCAGTTTTCTCAGGAAATCAACGCCAAAGGCATTGACGGCTTGATCGCCACCTTGAGCGAACGCAACAAATCCAACAACCGCAAATGACACAAGCTGCCGATATGGCCCTGCCCGCTGTGCTGACACAGGCTCAGGCCACGGCGGTGGCTGCACAGTTGCAAGGCGCCATTGCTGTTCACACAGGCCGTTTTGTGATTGATGCCAGCGCCCTACATCAATTTGATTCATCAGCACTGTCTGTTTTGCTCACCGGCATGCGTGCGGCAGCGGCCAAAGGCATACAGTTACAAGTGCTCGGCTTGCCCGGGCGGGCGCAGCAACTCGCCGAGGTCTATGGCTTGTCTGACTTGCTGCAATCGCCTGCGCTCACGCTTCAAAGTCCCTGATCACCATAGCGCGGCTGCGTCCTGGCCATAGCCTTAGAATAGCCAGCTTGCCATGGCTGCCATCTCCTTTCAATCTGTCTCCAAAACATTCACCAATGCCCGTGGCACGTTCACCGCATTGGATCAGGTGTCTTTTGATATTCAAGCCGGTGAATTTTTCGGTTTGCTCGGCCCCAATGGCGCGGGTAAAACCACCCTCATCAGCATCTTGGCAGGTTTATTAAAGTCCAGCAGCGGCAGCATTCGTGTGCATGACTTGGATGTGCAAACCCAATCGCAGCAAGTACGCAAACTGTTGGGCGTGGTGCCGCAAGAGTTGGTCTTTGATCCGTTTTTCAGCGTGCGCGAAGCTTTGACCTTCCAATCCGGGTATTTCGGCGTGACTGGCAACGGCGCATGGATTGACGAATTGCTGGAAAACCTGGGGCTTGCCGACAAAGCCAACCACAATATGCGTCAACTCTCCGGCGGCATGAAACGCCGCGTACTGGTGGCGCAAGCGCTGGTGCACAAGCCGCCGGTCATCGTGCTGGACGAACCGACTGCCGGTGTGGATGTCGAGCTTCGTCAAACC
>CANGCZ010000134.1 GCA_947452325.1 Comamonadaceae bacterium
ATTGATCTGGATGCCAAGACTTTGATGGGTGAAGATGTAGAAGCAAACATTTCATCGGACCTACCATTTCGTCAATGGCTCTTCTCATGGTTGTTGGATCCGGACATTCCGGGCAACTACCAAAAAACCATAGACAAGTGGATAGGCTTGCTGATCGTCGCCAACTTGTTCACATTGGTGCTGGAACATGTGCCGGCCGTTTTTGAACCCTACAAGCACTATTTCCATATCTTTGATCTGGTCTCTATCACTGTGTTTGTGGTTGAGTACTTGATGCGTCTTTACTTGGCACCTGAAGATTTTGAATTCAATAAACGCAAATTGCCGCGTTTGGCTTACATTTTTAGCCCGTTTGCGATCATCGATTTTCTGGCTGTTGCGCCCTTCTTTTTACAGTCCTTCATCCCCGTGGACTTGCGCGCCTTGCGATTCCTGCGGTTGCTGCGAATCTTGAAACTGTTTCGCATTGTGATTCCTGCGATCAAAGAGTTCGGTGAACTCAACCGCGGCCGCACTTTCCGTCAACGTATACACGCCTTGGTATTTCCAAGTGCATACGGCGGCACCATGCAAACCATTTTCGATACCTTCATAGGTATCTGGGTGATTATTTCCGTGCTGGCCGTGGTGTTGGAGTCGGTGCACTCCATCAGCTATGTGATCAACGTGGAATTCGCCATCCTAGATGCATTGGCTGTGGCCATCTTCAGCGTTGAATATTGCATGCGGATTTATGCCTGCGTGGAAGAACCCGGCTTCAAGAACGCCATCGCTGGCCGGTTCAAGCAAGCATCAACGCCTGCCACCGTCATTGACTTGTTGGCCATCATGCCTTTCTTCTTGGAAGTGGTGTTGTCACATGTGTTCGATTTGCGTTTCCTGCGGGTGTTCCGTTTGGCGCGATTGCTCAAACTGACACGCCACAGTGATGCCACCGCTATTTTGGGTAAAGTGCTGGTGCGCGAATGGCCGGTCATGAGTGCATCCGCATTCATCATGCTGTTATTGGTCGTGTTGACAGCCAGCTTGGGCTATTTGTTTGAACACGAGGCACAGCCGGACAAATTTGAAAACATTCCGACAGCGTTTTACTGGGCCGTCATCACGCTGGCGTCAGTCGGCTATGGCGATATTTCTCCAGTGACTCCCGTCGGGCGCGCCATGACCATTGTGCTGGCCCTGATTGGTATCGGTATTTTTGCTATTCCTGCCGCTTTATTGTCTTCTGCATTCAGTGATCAATTGGTCAAAGAGCGTGATGCTTTGAAAGCCAATTTGCTGCATATGCTCAAAGACGGTCATCTGGAAGAAGCAGAAATCGCCATCATCCGCCAAGAAGCCAAGCGCTTGCACCTCACCATTGAAGAGGTGAATGCCTTGCTTGAAACCATTGTGAAAGAGCAAGAGGATGAGAAGAGCAAATTAAAGAATTTGCCGATCCATGTCATTGCTGAAAAGCCTGACTTGGCCATTGAGCACTATAAAAATCTGCTGGGACAAATTCACCAATTGGCATTATTAACAGATGCCGAGAAATTTGAAGCAGCGGCACGCTCCTCTGACCGTTTGACAGCCACTGAAATCACACTGTGGCAGCAACTGCAGTCCAGGAAATCCAACGCTTAAGCATCTGCATGAAATGTTCGCAATGCCAGTCCGGCAATCCGCCGGATAACCTCTTTTGTCATCAATGCGGCGCGGTCTTTCAGACTGACGCCGCCTCTTCGCCTATTGCAAGTTCTGCCATGTCTGAAAATGCTGTCGCCAAGCCCGGCCTGCGCCAAACCGTCATGGAAATTTTGGATGGATCGCCGGACCAACCGTTGTCCAAATACGTTGAATGGTTGATCACCGTTGTGGTGTTGGTGAATTGTTCCGCGGTGATTTTGGACTCCGTGCCTGAGGTGCATGCGGACTACAAAGATTTTTTCCACGAACTTGAATTTTGGAGCGTGATGTTTTTCACGCTGGAATATGTGTTGCGCGTCTGGTCCTTGGGTGCAAAATTTTCTGAAAGTGCATGGAAGGGAAGACGCGGCTATATCTTCAGTCCGTTCGGTTTAGTGGATTTTTTCGCCACCATGCCTTATTACATGCACGTGTTTTTCCCTACCTTGGACCTGCGTATTTTGCGAGTACTGCGCCTGTTACGGATATTGAAACTCTCTAAATACAACTCGGCGCTGCAAGATTTGTTTTCAGCGGTGTATTCCGAGCGACGTGCTTTCGGTTCGGCTGCTTTTTTATTGCTGATCGCCACCATCGTGTCTGCATCACTGATGCACTTTGCCGAAGGACATGCACAACCCGAACAATTCGGCACGATTCCGCATGCGATTTACTGGGCGATTGTGACCATCACTTCCGGTTACGGGAATATCGAACCAGTCACCAAAGGCGGCGAGATTGTTGCACTACTCACAGGCTTTTTGGGTGTGTGTATGGCCGCCATCATGACAGGTATCGTGGCCTCAGCGTTTGCCAATCAACTGTCGCGCAAGAAATCTGCTTATCAGGCGCAATTGCGTCAGGTGCTGGCCGATGGTGTGGTGACCGACGCTGAACGCGACACACTCAAGCGCTTGCAAGCGCAATTCCGTTTAAGCGACAAAGAAGTCCAGACCATGCTGGACCAGGCTCAGGGTAAATTGAAATAATGGCTTCATCTACTGTTCCCCAAACAGCGTATCAACGCATTCAGTCGCGTGTATTTCGCATCCTTGAAGGTGATGTGACCGAACCGGCCAGCCGTTTTTGTGAAATCTTCATCGCCTTGTTGGTGGTGTTAAATGTGGTGGCCATTATTCTCGAATCTGTTCCAGAGATACACGAAGAATGGGGTGATTACTTTCACCACTTCGATTTATTCAGTGTCGGAATTTTCTCGATTGAGTATGTGTTGCGCGTTTGGTCCTATGCTCAAAAATTGACGGCTGAAGGTGGCACTGCTTGGGAAGGTCGAAAAAGCTATATCTTCAGTTTTTTCGGGCTGGTAGATTTTTTCAGTACCGTTCCGTTTTATTTGCAACTGCTGTTGCCCGGTACCGATTTGCGCGTGCTGCGCATGTTCCGCTTGCTGCGTATTTTCAAACTGTCGCGCTACAACAGCGCCATGGACGATATGTTTGAAGCCATCAAGTCCGAGCGTGATTCGTTTTCATCTGCATTGTTTTTGCTGCTTATCAGCGGCTTGCTGTTTTCATCGCTGATCTACATCATCGAAGGCCATGATCAACCGGAAGTGTTCCCGTCCATTCCTGCGGCCATGCATTGGTTTGTCATCACCATCATTTCAGGCTGGGGCAACGTGGACCCGGTGACTTTCCCCGGGGTGATTCTGGTCATCGTCACACAAATTTTGGCAATTGCCTTGGCAGCTATTTTGACGGGTGTGGTGTCTACCGCCTACACCACCCAGGTCAGCCGCCGCGAAGCCATGTATGAAATGGAAATACGCGAAGTGCTGGCTGATGGTGTGGTGACAGAAGAAGAATCCGCTCACCTGAAAAACATGCAAGCCAAGTACGGCATGTCGGATGAGCAGGTGGAAGCGATTGCCGCGCAAGTGCGACAGGAAAAGAAACTGGCAGAGGAGTAAGCCTGTGCACTGAAGTGCTCCCTGCAAGGCTTGTCTTCTTCACTTTCGATCATTCGGCGTCAAAGGTAAACCAAAGGAGTTGACATGAGCGATATGGGAAATACCTTGTTGATCTGGGCTGCTATTTTGGGGGCCATCGCTGCGGGCTCCATGATTCTGGGTGCGATTGTCGGCATCACCACACCGATGTCCAATGCCACCGTCGGCGCCATGTGCGGCTTTGGTGCCGGTGCTTTGATTTCTGCGCTGGCGATTGAATTGGTCTCGCCCACGGTAGAAGCATTAGCGCACGCAGATCTGGCAGATCGCAGCACCGAGGTTCATCACTTCATCACTTTGTTGATTGCTTTGATCGCTGGTGGCGTCATCTTCATTGTGCTTGACCAGATGCTCAGCAGCCACGGCGGCTATTTGCGCAAAGGCGCTTATGTGATTGCGCAGCACGCCAAAAACAAAAACAAACGGCAATCTGAATTGATGCAGTCCATAGGCAATTCCTCATTTTTCAGCAGCATGTCACCCGAGTTAATGAACGAACTGCTGAAGATGCTGCACCCCAAATTTGTGGTGCAAGGTGAAGCCTTGTTCAATGCCGGCGATGATTCACATGAACTGTATATTGTTCGTTCGGGCAGTTTGACCCTCACACACACGGACGGCAGCGTACGCACGGCTGAACGCGGTGACTTGCTCGGGGAAGTCTCTTTTTTAGCGCATCAAGCGCACAGCACCACCGCGGTTTCGGAACACGGTCCGGCTGAATTGCTGGTGCTGCACAAGTCACAGTATGAAAGCTTTGCCAAACTTCACCCCGAATTTGCAGCCACTGTTCGTGAACTCGCAAGCGAACGGATTCTGGAGAACAAACGCCATTTAGACCAAGCCGCGATCGCCCAACAGAAATGGGCGGACTTGGCAATTGACGCCTTGCGAAGCGGTGGTACAGAGGTGCCCAGCGCCAGCGATCTGAACACCATGAAAGAAGAGCATAGCAACGCAGGCATGGCCATCTGGTTGGGCAATTTGCTGGATGTCATCCCTGAGAGTTTTGTCATCGGCACAGTCATGCTGTCATTGGTGGCGGCCAAAGCAAGTGCTGGTGCGTCATTGACTTTTTTTGATGTCATGCCACTGACGTTGGTCGGAGCCTTGTTTCTGTCTAATTTCCCCGAAGCCCTGTCAGCCAGTGTCAATATGAAGCAACAAGGTTTTTCAACCACCAAAATCATTTTGCTGTGGACGGTGTTGACTGTGATTTGCGCTTTAGGTGCAGCTTTCGGCGCCTATGTGGGTGAGTCGATTCCGCACGCCGCCATGATTGTGGTGGAGGGCATTGCTGCCGGTGCCATGCTGACCATGATCGGCTCAGCCATGTTGCCCGAAGCCGCTCATTTGTCGAGCCCGAACATGGCCGGTTTTTCAACCTTGGTGGGCTTTGTTGCTGCGGTAGGATTCAAGCTCTTTGAGTAAAGGATTCCATG
>CANGCZ010000135.1 GCA_947452325.1 Comamonadaceae bacterium
AGCACGTTGGTGAGTTCTGACCAGACGCGGTCTATCTTTTCAAAACCGGTGCGCAAGCGGTCGCGCACGATGTGTATCAACCACGCAATGAAGGGCAACGGCAACAACGTGGCGCAGGCCAGCCACGGGTCTATGCTGAACAAAATGACGGCGGTCATCAAAATCATCAACACATCGGTGGCGAAGTCGAGCAAATGCAAAGACAAAAACACGCACAAACGGTCGGTCTCGCTGCCAATGCGGGTCATCAAGTCACCGGTGCGGCGACCGCCGAAATACTCTAAGGACAACTTCAGCAAATGTTCATATGCTGTGGATCGCAAATCGGCGCCTATGCGCTCGGAAGCCAGTGCCAGCACATAAGTTTTGAACCACCCTAAACCCCAAGCCAGCAAAGCGGCTGCAAGCAAACCGCCCAAATACATGGCCACCAGTGAAATATCGATTTGCTGACCGTTTTGAAACGGAATCAACACATCGTCCATCAAAGGCATGGTGAGGTAAGGCGGCACCAACGTAGCGGCGGTTGAAGCCAGCGTCAAACCAAAGCCCAGCAACAACTGGCCTTGGTAGGGTTTGGCAAATCGCCACAAGCGAAACAAACTCCAGGTAGAGGCAGGCGCTTCTTCTTGCGCCAGTTCGCAACTGCGGCAAGTCTCGTCCGCTTCATTCAAAGGCGCATGGCATTGCGGGCACCAGCTCTGTTGGATGGCATTGTCCAGTCCGGCCTGTTGTTTGTTGAATCGCGCCAGCAAAGCCGCGGCTTGCAGGTTGCGGCCCAGGGTAAAGCGCCAATCGGCCAGTTGCTGAGCGGCATGGGTCAACCGCAGATGCCCGACCCCGGCGTGGTCGCTGAGTTCCAGTTGCCAATCGGGCTGAATAGCCAAACTCTGCCATTGTGTTTCGCTGCCGGCAGCGCACCAGAGCAAGCGTCGGCGCGTCAAAACCAGCAGGCCACGCGCGAAATACAATCGGGCATCGAGGTCAACCTCCAGCCAGGCTGAAACGTTTTCTTCTGATGTCAACTGAAGCTGCAGATCCTCCCGCCACATGGCTGGCACATCCAGCAGCACTGGCGCAACTTGAGAGGGAATATTCATTCTTATATCGATGACTAACAGTGAAACCATTCTAACCCTCTGCCCTGTTCATCACATTCGCAGTCATACCTAATTACTCACTTTATGACCTTTCCTGAAATCGCGATTTTGCGCATGCGTTATTTGCGCGGACCGAATGTGTGGACCTACCGTCCGGTCATCGAAGCCTGGGTTGACTTGGGCATTCTTGAAGAACACCCCTCCAACACCTTGCCCGGTTTTGTCGACCGGCTCACCGCTTGGCTGCCCGGCATGGTCGAGCACCGCTGCGGTGTCGGCGAGCGCGGCGGTTTTTTGCTGCGCCTCAAGGATGGCACCTGGTGCGGTCACATCATGGAGCACGTGGCCATTGAATTGCAAACGCTGGCCGGCATGCAAGTCGGTTTCGGTAAAGCGCGTGAAACCAGTCAACCCGGTGTGTACAAAGTAGTGATACGCACGCGCCAGGAAGAAGTCGGGCGTGAAAGCTTGGTCGCTGCGCGCGACCTGGTGATGGCGGCCATCAACAACACGTCATACGACCTCAAGGCAACTGTCACCCGGCTCAAAGCCATGGTTGACCGCATGTGTTTGGGCCCCAGCACCGCGTGCATCGTGGATGCGGCCACCGAACACCGCATTCCTTCCATCCGCCTGACCTCGGGCAACTTGGTGCAATTGGGTTACGGTTCTTTGCAACGCCGCATCTGGACGGCTGAAACCGACCGCACCAGCGCGATAGCCGAGAGCATCTCCAGCGACAAAGACCTGACCAAAATTTTGCTCACCCAATGCGGGGTTCCCATTCCCTCCGGCGAAGTGGTGAATTCACCCGAGGAAGCCTGGGACGTCGCACAAGACATCGGTTTACCGGTGGTGGTCAAGCCCACCGATGCCAACCACGGGCGCGGCGTGGCCCTGGATTTGCGCAAACGCGAAGACATCGAAGCCGCGTTTTTGGTGGCGCAGCGCGAAGGCACTGATGTCATGGTCGAGCGCTTTATTCCCGGTGACGAACACCGTTTGCTGGTGGTTGGCAACAAAGTCGTGGCAGCGTCTCGCGGTGAGACCGCGCGCATCACAGGCGACGGCATACACACCGTGGCCGAACTCATAGAATTGCAAATCAACTCCGACCCGCGACGCGGCGAGGAGGAAGATTTTCCTTTAGACACTATCCGTTTGAAAGACCTGCCCACTGCGGTGCTGGAGTTGCAACGCCAAGGCTTGACAGCGGACAGCATTCCCGAGAAAGACCGCGTAGCTGTGGTGCAGCGCACCGGCAACATGGGCATAGACGTGACCGATCTGGTGCACCCGGAAGTCGCCGCCGTGGTGGTGCTGGCCGCGCGAGTGGTGGGCTTGGACATCGCAGGTATTGATCTGGTCGCACAAGACATCAGCAAACCCTTGCTGGCTCAAGGCGGTGCCATCGTTGAAGTCAACGCCGGTCCCGGCTTGCTCATGCATTTGAAACCTGCCATCGGCCAGCCTCGCCCTGTGGGTCAAGCCATCGTGTCGCATTTGTTCGAACCACAGCAAGCCACACGCATTCCCGTGGTCGGCATCATGGGGCGCAGCCACACCACCGAGTTGGCGCATTTGGTCAACTGGCTGATTCATTTGTCGGGTCGACGCACCGGTCTGGCATCCTCACGCGGTTTGTTCATGGACCAGCGACTGGTCGACCCCAAAGACGCACGTGTGTTTGAAGCCAGCCAGCGTTTGCTTATCAACCGCGCGTTAGATGCAGCCGTGTTTGAAAACACGCCGCTGCAAGTGCTGGATGAAGGCCTGCCGTATGACCGCTGCCAGGTCGGCGTGTTGACCGATATGCCAGACAACAGCGGTTTGCAAGACCACGACATACTCACCCCCGAGCAAGTGCGCAATGTGGTGCGTACGCAGATTGACCTGGTGCTGCCCGAAGGTGCAGCGGTGCTGAACGCCGAAGACGCAGCCGTGGTTGAAATGGCTGACCTGTGCGACGGCGAAGTCATTTACTACGCTGCCGATGAAAACAATGATTGCGTGCAACAGCATCTGAAGAAACAGGGGCGCGCCGTGTATTTCTCCAAAGGCCAGGTCATGATGTCGCGCGGCACGCACGAACACAGCTTGCTGCAACTGGATTTCCCGGCCATCGCCAAACACCTGAGCGACGGCACACTCAGTTTGCACAATCTGCTGGCCTCGGTGGCCGTGGCTTGGGCGCTGGACCTGTCACCCGATTTGATACGCGCGGGTCTAAAAAATTACGGGCAACCGTCTGCGATTGCCAATCTTGATCTTGCAAGGATGAAAGCCTGATGGAAGTCTCCCGCATTCGCGCCTTGCGCGGCCCTAATTTGTGGACCCGCCATACCGCCATTGAAGCCATGGTGCGTTGTGCACCCGGCCTGGAAAGCGACCTCAGCGCCGACCAGCAAGCCTTTGAAAAACGTCTTCGCCATTTGTTCCCGGGCTTGGGTCGTTTACAACCCGGTGAACGCGAAGCGCACCTGAGCATGGCGCATGCCCTCGAAGCCGTGGTCTTGCATTTGCAAATACAAGTCGGTTGCCCGGTCACCTTCAGCCGCACCACTGCCACGCCTGAAGAGGGATTGTTTCAAGTGGTGGTCGAGTATTCAGTTGAACAGGTTGGCAAACTTGCCATGCGCTTGGGCGAGCAGCTTTGCTTGGCCGCGTTTGAATCCCAACAGTTTGATGTCGATAAAGCTTTGCAGGAAATCCGCGAACTCGACGAAGACATACGCTTAGGTCCGTCCACTGGCGCCATCGTTGATGCGGCACTGGCGCGAGGCATTCCCTACCGCCGCTTGTCCGATGCCAGCCTGGTGCAATTCGGCTGGGGCAGCAAACAACGCCGCATACAAGCCGCCGAAACCGATGCCAGCAGCGCCATCGCCGAGTCGATTGCACAAGACAAAGAACTCAGCAAAAAACTTTTACTGGCCGCAGGTGTGCCAGTGCCGCGCGGTAGACCGGTCAACAGCGCCGAAGACGCCTGGGCCGCTGCGCAAGAAATTGGTCTGCCTGTGGTGGTCAAACCGCGCGACGGCAACCAAGGTAAAGGCGTGGTGGTGAATATCCGCACCCGCGAAGAAGTCATGGAGGCGTTCAACAACGCGCTTGAATACCGCGACGACATCATGGTTGAGAGCTTTTTGCCGGGCAGCGATTACCGCTTGCTCGTCGTCGGTGACCGCATGGTGGCCGCTGCACGCCGAGAACCGCCTTTGGTGGTAGGTGACGGCAAATCTTCGGTGCGCCAGTTGGTGGACAAAGTCAATGCCGATCCGCGTCGCGGCGACGGTCACGCCACCTCGCTCACCAAAATCCGTTTCGATGACATCGCCTTGGCGCGATTGAAAGAACAAGGTTTTGACGCCAACAGCGTACCCGCCAAAGGCGCTCGCGTGGTGCTGCGCAACAACGCCAATTTGTCCACGGGTGGCACCGCCACCGACGTGACCGACGACGTGCACCCGGAAGTCGCTGCACGCGCCGTCATGGCCGCGCAAATGGTGGGCTTGGATGTGTGCGGCGTCGATGTGGTGTGCGAGTCCGTGCTCAAACCTTTGGAAGAGCAAAACGGTGGCATCGTCGAGGTGAACGCCGCGCCGGGTTTGCGCATGCATTTGCAACCCTCGTTCGGCAAAGGACGGGACGTGGGCAGCGCCATCATCGACACCATGTTTGCCAACGGGCAAGACGGCCGCATTCCGCTGATCGCAGTGACCGGTACCAACGGCAAAACCACCACGGTGCGTTTGTGCGCGCATTTGTTGCGTACCAGCGGTTTGCGTACCGGCATGACCAACACCGATGGTGTGTTTGTCAACGGCTTACAACTCGATACCGGCGACTGCAGCGGCCCGCGCAGCGCACGCAGCGTATTGATGCACCCTGACGTGGACGCGGCTGTGCTGGAGACCGCGCGCGGCGGCATGTTG
>CANGCZ010000136.1 GCA_947452325.1 Comamonadaceae bacterium
ACTTGCACTTCTTCAACAGCCAAAGGCTTGCCAAATTCACGCAACACAGCGGCCTTGGCGTATGCAGGACGTTTCATGGGAATCAGAGCTCTTTCACAGCATGGACAGGAATGACGGTCTTGTCTGCTTTGGTTTGCTTGATCAAGGGCAGACAACGCTTGGGATCCTGGTAGATGGAGACACAGTCCAGGCACTGGAAACACTCGCTGTAATCCACTTTGCCGGTTTCTTCAATCGCCTGGTATTCGCATTTGTAGCGACAGGATTGGCATGGCGTGCCACATTCTTGGCGTCGGGGAATCCAAGACCAACGCTGTAGAAAATTCAAGGAAGCGAGCGCCGCACCCAAGGGGCAGATGTAACGGCAATAACCACGGTACACAAACACACCCAGCGCCAAGCATGACAAGGCCCACAACACAAACGGCCATTCGCGGTCAAAGTACAAGCTGATGGCGGTTTTGAAAGGCTCTATCTCTATGGCTACACGTGCAATAGACGGCGCCGCAAAAAGCGACACCAGGATGGTAGCCAGCACGCCGTACTTCAGCCATTTCAATTTGCCATCCAGTGAGGCACGCAAACGCCGCTGATGTAAACCAGCAGCGTTGGTGATGAGACTGATGAGTTCCTGCAAAGCACCGAAAGGACACAGCCAACCGCAAAACGTCCCGCGTCCCCAAACCAGCAAAGTCCCGGCCACAAACACCCACAAAATCACAGTGATCGGGTCATTCATCAAAAAGCTTAAATCGCCACCGCTGCTCAGCGACTCCATGGCCCCGGTGATGTTGATGATGCTGAGTTGCCCTTGGGCATACCAGCCGATGAAGCCAACGGTAAACACCAGGTAGGCGCTGCGCAACACACGCAAGCGTTTGTCTGTGGCGCTCATGCGTTTTTGTGCAATCAAACCGGTGGTGAGAATCACTAAACCCAATAACAAAACAGCAATGTCAACCCGCCGGGATTGCCACACCTGCAGCCACTCTTGTCGACCCGCATTGTCTTCGTCCATGTGTTGAATGCGCTCTAGCTGATCCCGCCTTGTCTCAAGCTCTGCCGGTTCAGGCAGCGCCGAGCTTGGGTGATAAGCCGATACCTTGGTCTCAGGCACAGCGGGCGTGTCGGCTTGAGGCTTTGCGGCAGTTTTGCCAGGCAGCGGATCAAGGTCGGACTTTTTTGTTTGGGTGCTGGCTGCTGTTTCCGTCTTGCCAGCAACAGCCGATGGCGTCGGTGCATACGTGGTGACTATGGGTTCGCGAGAGGTATTGCCAGCAACCGGAGCCACAGGTTCGGGTGTTTTATCCGGTACAGCGCCGGCAGGAACAGCAGAAGCGCCACCCGGCCCGCTGAAGTACCAGGACGGCGTGTGGTCCAGTACAGACGGGTCTAGTTTGGCACGCGCCACTTTGGCAGCAGCGGCCAGCAGGCTGCGGTCTATGGCCTTGGCGGTAATGGTGCCTCGGTGCACGCCTTGCAAGGACACATTGCGGTCTATGTGCACCGTCGGGTCATTCGGCCCGTGAATTTCAATGAAATGATGGAATGTCAATTTGACATACTGAGCCGCAAAAGCCACCAACTTGGCATGGCTGAATACCGAAAGAAACAAGGGCTCGGTGTGGTCAATCAGATTTATTTTTAAAAAACGGCCGTCCAAATCCATGAAGACAAACAAGTCGATGGGTTTGCCGCTGTAGCCGCGTAAATTGGTGAAATCGACTGTCTCAAAAGCGTAGCCTATCAACTTGGGTTTGCCGTCAGCGGTCTCTTCAGCCGGTGTAAACACCGGATAAGCACGCATGTCCGTTTGCACTTCTCCTATGGTGTAGCGGCCATCGAGTTGCCGGGAAACGTCTTCTCTTTCCAGTTGTCCTGCGTGCACACTGACCATCAGGCAAGGCAGTGACAGCAGATATACAAAAAACGTGCGCACAGTTGCCCATGCAAGCGCTTGCATCACGCCCACCAGGGGTAAAAGTCAGGCATGTCGCTGGAGGCTTTGTCGGTAAACACGGGCGGGCGTTTGGCGAGAAACGAGGCCACGCCTTCCTTGCCGCTGAACTGGCTGGCATAAAAAATCGCCAATGAGTCCACCTCATGGGCTTTGAGCGGATGGTCCTGGGCCGAGTTGCGGTACAACATTTGCCGGGTCAGCGCGATGGCCACCGGACTGTGGGCAATGATTTTGCGGGCTATCTTGTAAGCCTCTTCCAGCAATGACTCTCCCGGATAAACGGCTTTGACATAACCCGCTGCGAGCAAGGTGTCTGCGTTGTGAATCTCTCCGGTGTAGCACCATTCCAATGCGGTTTGCAGACCGACCAGGCGTGGCAAAAACCAGCTTGAACAGGCCTCTGGCGTGATACCGATTTTGTTGAAGACAAAACCCATGCGCGCTTTGTCAGACAGCAAACGGATGTCCATGGCGCATGTCATGGTCGCGCCTACGCCGACAGCCGCGCCGTTGATGGCACCGATGATGGGCTTTTTGCATTCATACATGGCTAGTGTCACGGTGCCGCCGGTGTCGCGCACGCCTCGGGCGATGGCCTCAGTATGCAACTGGGTTTGCATATCTTCCAGCGTCGGGTGCATGGTTTCGTCCAGGCCGAACACATTGCCCGGCACACTCAAGTCCATGCCTGCACAAAACGCCTTACCCGCCCCGGTGACCACGATAGCGCCTACGTCGTCATCTTCGCTGGCACGCTCGAAGGCTTGCACAAGTTCACGCGCCATCTCGACAGTGAATGCATTCAATTGGTCCGGGCGGTTCAAGGTCAAGGTCAGAATCTTGTCTGCAACCTCGTAGCGCAGTGTGTTGTAAGCGGTCATGGCAGTTCGGCTGGATGGGTAATGAATAAGCGTCTCAGTGCGTGCCGAATCATTGTAGGGCCCTGCCCCGGGGTGCCTGTCCCCCTACAGCCCCGCGTAAAAGCAACCGAATGGATTAAATACCGTTTGGAAACCTCAGGAAGTCACACAGCCATCCACCACTTGTATCGTGCGGTCGCAGCGGGCCGACAGCAAAGGGTTGTGCGTGACAAACAAAACCGCGGTGTTGTGCTCGCGGCAAACACGCCGTAACAATTCAAACACGCTGTCAGCGCTTTTAGAGTCCAGGTTGCCGGTGGGCTCGTCAGCGAGTATCAATGCCGGCTGCATCACCAGCGCTCTGGCCACCGCCACCCGCTGCTGCTGCCCGCCCGACAAATGCGAAGCCTGGGCATGCAGCCAGGGCGTCAAGCCCACCGTATCAAGCAAGGCCGTGGCGCGCGCTTGCATGTCGACAGTGACAAAACCGGCGTCCCCGAACATAGGCATGACCACGTTTTCAAGCGCAGTGAAAGCCGACAACAAATGGTGGTACTGGAAAACAAAACCGATGTGGTGGCCGCGTAAATCGGTCAATTGCGCGTCGTTCATAGACGTGGTTTCTATGCCGTGTATGCGCAAGCTGCCGGCGGTCGGGCGGTCAAGCAAACCAATGGTGTTGAGCAAAGTGCTTTTGCCGGAGCCCGAGGGCCCGACCACCGCACAAAATTCACCGGACTGCAACACCAAATCTATGCCGTGCAGAATTTCATTTTCATTTGGCTGCCCCAGATTGAATGATTTGCGTATGCCGGACAACTGCAATACCGGTGGCGGTGCTGCGTGTTGCGGGGGGTGCGCGGTCGTGTTCATCCTCTGATCGCCACCACAGGGTCTAGCCGCGCTGCACGCAAGGCCGGCGCAAAAGCGGACAACAAACCGGTGACGGTCGCCAACAACAAGGTTTGTATCAACAGCTTTTGCTCAAATTTCAAGGCAAACATCAGCGTGCCATCGGCATTGCGCATGTAGTGTTGCCACAAATAAAGCGCCAATGCGCCAATGGCTGAGCCGATCAAAGCGCCACCCAAACCGAGCAAGCCGCCTTGTAACAAAAACACCCGCAGTACCTGACCGCGGGTGATGCCCATGGCGCGCAAAATTCCGATTTCGCGGGAACGCTGTACCACCGACACCACCAGCACGCTGGCAATGCCAAAGCCTACAGATAAGGCGACAAAAAAACGTATCGCTGTGTTGGCCGTGGTTTGGGCTTTGACCGCAGTGAAAAACTGCTCATTGGTTTTCATCCAGCTGTCGGCCTGCAAACCGGTGAGCTGCGCGATTTTCCGGGCAGTGATTTCGGCCTGGTACACATCGTTCATCACCAGATCAATCACCGTGGCGCCGCCTGTGAGGTCGAACAGGCTTTGTGCATTTCTGAACGCCATGTAGGTGACCCGGCTGTTGGCGCTTTTGTTGCCCAAATCGAATATGCCGGTAACAGTGAGCATGAGTTGCCTGCCGTTGGCCGCCGATAGCCTGAGCTTATCGCCGACGCTCACGCCCAAGTCGCTAGCCAATTCCGTGCCTATCAACAGGCTTTCACTGGTGATACTGGCTTGGCCGGCGACCATTTTGTCTTGAATAGGAATCACACGAAAATAAAATTCAGGGATGACGCCAGTCACTGTGACAGAACGGCTGGCTTCACCACGCAAAGCCAGCGCAGAACCCGAGACAGCGGGCGAAACCACTTTGACTTCAGGCATCCCTGAGAGCTGAAACATCAATGGCTGCCACTGGTCAATGCCTTTAAATCGTTGCAGCGGCACTTGAACCATACTAGCCGACTGGCTTCCCGACAGCAGCCGGTCCACTGGTCGTACGGTTTCTTTGGGCGTGAGCAATTGGATATGCGACTGCCCGGTCAACACACGGTTGACAAAATTGCTTTGCATGCCGCTGAGCAGCGCGGACATGAACACAATCACCGCCACGCCGATGGCAATGCCCGTCACGATGAACCCGGTTTGCACTTTTCCCTCTTGCAAAAACCGCAGTGCCACCACCCATTCAAACGGCTGCCATGCAGACAACCTCATGGCGTGACGGCCCGCAAGCGAGTCCCCTCACTCACACCGGTTTCAGACACTGGCACCAGCTGGTCGCCGGGTTTCAAACCGGACAAGAGTTGCACCACCTCGCGACCG
>CANGCZ010000137.1 GCA_947452325.1 Comamonadaceae bacterium
AGCAAACCAAGCAATGCGCTGACCGCAAACGCCATCAACACGCAGGGCAGAAAAGGCCAGCCTGCTTTTTGCATCAGCAACACCAAGGTATAACCACCGGCCATGGCAAACGCGCCGTGCGCCAGGTTGATGAAATTCATCAAGCCCAGGGTGATGGACAAACCAATGGCCAGCACAAACAGCAACATGCCATAAGCAACGCCATCAAAAAGCAAAGTCAGCATGCGATTTACTTGGTCTTGCCGGGGTCTTTGACTTCTTTGATCACATCGAACTCGACGTTATAGAGCTCGCCATCTTTTTTCTCTACGCGTCTCAAGTAAATGTTTTGCACGATGTCACGGGTTTGCGCGTCAATAAATATCTGTCCGCGCGGGCTTTCGAAAATCTGCCCCTTCATGGCGGCCAGCAAGGCGTCGCCGCCGCCTTGTCCGCCTTTGGTGTTTTTCAAGGCTTCATAAATCACGCGCATGCCGTCATAACCGCCGACCGCCATGAAATTAGGACGCATGCCTTTGTTGGCTTTCTTAAAGGCTTCGACAAATTTCTTATTGACCACTGACGGGTGCATAGCCGAGTAATGGTGGCTGGTCACCACGCCGAGAGTACCTTCACCCATGTCATTGAGTTGGTCATCGTCGGTCAAGTCACCGGTGCCTATCAATTTGATGCCGGCCTTGTCCATGCCGCGCTCGAGAAACTGCTTCATCACCGCTGCGCCTGCGCCGGAGGGCACAAACACAAACAAGGCATCGGGTTTGAGGTCGCGTACTTTTTGTAAAAACGGTGCGAAGTCTGGGTTACGCAAAGGCACACGCAAACTCTCAATCACTTGGCCGCTGTTGAGCAGAAAACGTTCTTTGAAAAAGCGCTCTGCGTCAATGCCAGGACCGTAGTCACTGACCAAGGTCACCACGCGCTTGATGCCGTTTTTCGGCGCCCAGTCGCCCATGGCGACCGAACACTGCGCCAGCGTGAAACTGGTGCGCACGATGTAAGGTGATGCTTCGGTGATGATGGATGTGGCAGCAGCCATGACCACCATGGGAGTTTTGGATTGGGTGGCAATAGGTGCTGTGGCCAGCGCCAGCGGCGTCAAGCCGAAACCGCCGAGCACGCCGACCTTGTCATTCACCACCAACTCTTGTGCGATGCGCTTGGCTGCATCAGGAATGCCGCCATCGTCTTTGATGATCAGTTCGACTTTGCGACCCGCCACCTTGTCGCCGTTTTGCGCCATGAACAAACGCGCAGCCGCTTCGATTTGCTTGCCGGTGGTCGCCTGCTGTCCCGTCATGGGCAGTATCAGCCCGATTTTGAAGGCATCTTGCGCATGCACGGACACAGCAGCCATGCCCAATGCCAATACAAGGGCGCGCAGATTCAACAATGTTTTCATTCAACTACTCCAAGGCGATGACAAAAAAGAAGCTTAACCGAGAGGACTGGCGTGGCAGTGCAAGCGCGCAGGCAAAGATGGCTTCAGACAGAAGTGGCAAATTTTAGGCGGGCGGGTAATCAGCCACGGCGACGGATCAAGCCCACGCCGGGCATTTGATTGAAATCGGTGTGGCGCATGGCCTCGCTCAGGTTGCGCTGTGCCAGGCGTGAATGTTCGCGCATGATGGCCTCTGCGCGCGCGCCCTCGCGCTGCTCTATGGCTTGGAGCACCTGGCGATGCTGGTCTTGCGCCACGATCAACATGTCGCGCGCCTGCGGGCTGTGGGCCTGGCTGACGACAAAGCCCGAGGGCGAAGCAAAAGGCAAACCCACCACGCGTTCCCATTCACGGCGCAACACATCGCTGCCGGCCATTTCGCCCAGCAGGGCGTGGAACGCTTCGTTTTGCGTCACGTAGGCGCTGAATGCATCCTCGTTCAAACTGCCGGTGGCCAGCAACTGGTCAATTTTTGATAAGCAAGTGCGCGCCTCGGTCATCAATACCGGCGGGCAACCGCGCTCTGCGGCCAAGCGGGCCGCCAAACCTTCCAGCGTGCCGCGCAGCTCAATCGCATCGGACACATCGCGCTCGGTGAAAGTGCGCACCGCGTAGCCGCCATTGGCCAATGATTCGAGCAATCCTTCTTGCTCTAACTTCATCAATGCCGTGCGGATCGGGGTACGGGAAACGCCGAGTTTGTCAACCAGCGTGAGTTCCGCGATGCGCGCACCGGCTGGCAGTTCGGCCGCCAGAATCATTTCGCGCAAACGCAATTGCGCACGCACGGCCTGAGAGTGGGCCGGGTTGTCGCTGACGGATGGCAAGGGTTCAGAAGACATGGTGAAAAAAATCGCGCTTTATGCATACGCATTGTATACATTCACACTGAAAATCCTCTCGATTATGGCTGTTTTTATACAAATAATGGAGTTTTTGTATACTTCAGGCAGATTGACAAAAGCTTGAAACCCCTCAGGAGACCCCATGACCATCCCCCATATTCCCGCCCGATTCGACCATGTCGGCAGCTTTTTGCGCCCCGCTTATTTGCTTGAAGCGCGCGAGCAAAAAGCCAAAGGGCAGATCACGCCCGAGCAACTGCGTGCGGTCGAAGACAAAGCGATTGCCGAGATCGTCAAGTTCCAAGAGGACGTGGGCTTGAAATCCATCACCGACGGCGAATTCCGTCGCACGTATTTCCATATTGATTTTCTGGAGCAAATGGGTGGCGTGAAAACCGACATCCCGGTCACCATCGAGCGGCCAGACGGCACCCAGGAACTGGCACCGCCCGTCATTCGCGTCATAGACAAAGTGCGGCACGTCAAAGACATTCAACTCGCCGACTTCAATTACCTGAAATCGCAAATCGCCCAAGGCAGCACGCCCAAAGTCACCATCCCCTCACCCACCATGCTGCACTTTCGCGGCGGCCGCGCAGGTATCAGTAAAGACGCCTACCCCGAACTCGACCCTTCTTTTTATGACGATGTGGCCAAAGCCTATGGCGATGAATTGCGCTCGCTGGCGGCCGCCGGTTGCACTTATGTGCAAATGGACGACACCAACCTGGCTTATTTGTGCGACGACAAAATGCGCGAGGCCGCACGGGCCCGCGGTGACGACCCCAACGAATTGCCGCACCGCTACGCAGCATTCATCAATAAAGTAGTGGCGCAAAAACCGGCCGGCATGACACTGGCCATGCACTTGTGTCGCGGCAATTTCAAAAGTACGCATGCCGCCGCCGGCAACTACGAACCCGTGGCCGAAGCCTTGCTTTCGGAAATGAACATAGACGCGTATTTCCTGGAATACGACGACGACCGCAGCGGCGACTTCCGACCCTTGCGCTTTCTGGCCAAAGACAAATTGGTGGTGCTCGGTCTGGTGACCACCAAATTCGGCGCCATGGAAAGCAAAGACAGTTTGAAACGCCGCATCGATGAGGCCGCCAAATACGCACCCTTGTCACAGTTGGCGCTGTCGCCGCAATGCGGTTTTTCGAGCACCGTGCACGGCAACAATATTGCGGTGGAAGACCAGCGCAACAAATTGCGATTGGTGGTGGAAACCGCGCAAGAGGTGTGGGGCAACAACTAAAGCACTTAAGCAGTTGCAAACCGGCGCAGGTTATTTAAGTATCTGCCCCGCGATAGCGGTGGCAGCCGATCGGGTTTCCACACCGAGCTTGACAAAAATATGCTCCAAGTGTTTGTTCACTGTGCGGTGACTCATACCCAGTATGTCTGCGATATCCCGGTTGGTCTTGCCCTTAGCCAGCCAGGACAAGACCTCGGTTTCGCGCGGCGTCAGTGGCACCTCCGGCTGGCGCGCCGCGCTGGCGTTATGTCCAGCTGTCTGGTGCAACACCAGCATGGACTCTGAAATACCACTGGCGCCCAAATACCTAGCGACCAACAAGTTGTTTTCTGTTGAAACCATGCTGACTTCACTGCTTGACAAGGCCTATTGCAGCCAAGTCTGAGCCTGCTGCCCGCCTTCTTCGCCGAACACCGCTTGCAACCAACGCATGGCCTGCGGTGACCGCCAAGCCACACGTCCCAGGCTGTCAAGCACCACAGTACCCAAACCAGCCACGTCCACGGCTTCGCGCGCCAACCGACCGGCTCGCGCATTGCCTACGTGCGTGGCCAGGCGTACCAGCACTTCCGGCAAACGCAAAGGCTTGACCACGTAATCAACACCGCCGCTGGCAAAGCCCTTGAGAATTTGTTCTGTTTCGGATAAACCGGTCATGAACACCACCGGAATATGCACCCAGTGTGGATTCACTTTGAGTGCGCGACACAATTCAAATCCATCCATACCTGGCATCACCGCATCCAGCAATATGCCGTCGGGAATGACAATCTCCAGCCGCTGTAAAGCCTCTTGTGCATCTCTGGCAGCCAACACGGTATACCCCTCAACACTCAAAGCATCAGACAACATGCGCAATGAATCAAGATCATCATCTACCACCAGAATGGCGTGGCGTTGAGCAGTGGCAAAAGGCTTAGCTGGGGTCATGGTCAGCCCCTGTGTGATGTTCGGTAAGTTGTTCAATCATGGCGGGAAAATCAAAACGATTGGCCAGCGATTGCAAAGACTGCAAGGCCAGGCTGTACGCAGGGTAAGTAGCCAAGGCTTGGCGCAACGCCTGCTGCACACCGCTGGCTAGGCCTTGCCTGGCAAGCCGGGTCAGTTCTTCGCGCAAGCCTTCGGGGAGGTCCACAGGCAGCAAACCCGACTGCGGTAACAGCAGATGCGGATCAGGCAAAGTGGCAGGTCGCAAGGTGTTGTCGCGCACCCATTCAATTTCCAACACGCGCTCCAAAGCATGAATCAATTCAGACTCGATGATGGGTTTACCTACAAAACCTTGGCATTTGAAACTTTGCAATCGCTGAGGCTGATCGTCAAACAGATTAGCTGAAACAAAGACGATTGGCAGCTTGTCCGGCGGCATCAACTGGCGCAGCAAGGCGGTTGTTTCCCAGCCGTCAAGGTCATCCATGGTGATGTCCAGCAACACCATGTCGGGTGGATCGCGCAAAACA
>CANGCZ010000138.1 GCA_947452325.1 Comamonadaceae bacterium
CACCACGCCAGGACCGTGTTCGAGGTCAGCGTAATTTTTTCCATCATGCACCATCACCCCGTTGACCCAGACGCCGTGCACACCCGTGGGCTCACGAACCATTCGGCTTGCACCGCCTGGTAAATCTGCACGTGTCAGTGGTTTTGAAAGTCCAACTCGATGAGGGTCGAACAACAACATATCGGCGGGCGCACCTACTTGCAATATGCCGCGCCCGCGAATCCGGAATCGGTGTGCAGGCTCACTGGTCAGACGTCGTATGCCTTCACTCAAACTGAAATGCCCGGTCTCTCGTACCCAATGAGACAGAAAATGCAAACCGAAACCGGCATCACACATATAAGCCAGGTGCGCCCCTGCATCCGACAGCGTGATCACACTGGCTGCATGCTTTAAAAGCGGAGCAACCCCTTCATCCTGATTTTGAAAAAATTTGCCGATGAAGTGAGTGTGTAAATCTTCGGAAAGCGCGAAATCAAGAAAAGCATCGACCGGATGCTGATCTCTGCTCTGCGCCAATGCTTCTACGCTCATGCCTTGTAAATTTTCATTTTGTGGCAATGCAGTTTGACCGATTTCAATGTGACGCCAATTGCCTAAAAACAAGATGCCTGTTTTCGGATGGGCCAAATCAGCCTTGAATCTGCGACGGAATTCGGGGTCACGGTAAATGTTTGCCAATTGATGCTGTTTTGCTGCTTTGACTGCATCAAACGCCGAGTGACTCAACAAAACATAAGGGTCCAGCAAGGTGAAGTCGAATGACAAAGGCTGACAACTGGTCAGGATGTAAAGCTCATTGCCACGCTCTAAGGCTTGGGCTGCGCGTTCATAGTAAGTTGCAGCCAATGACGGATTGGCTTCATTGAACATCGCTAACACGGTGGAGATATAGGCTGGTCGCCCGGAATCAGCCGCTATCGACTCCATCAAATCGGGGGTAGCTCTTGCGCCTGTGGCCATCATGAAGACACCTCTGCCTGCCTCTTTGAGGACTTGCGTGAGTGCCCTCAATTCTTCTTCCGAGGCGATGGTGGAAGGCATGGGCAAGCCGCCATAGCCGCTGTGGTTGGGGGAGAAAGAAGACGCGAAACCGATGGCACCGGCTTGCATGGCTTCGCGCAATTGCTGGCACATGGCAGCGAGTTGCTTGGGTGAAGGCTGGCTGTTCAGTGAGCCCTCTTCGCCCATCACGGCAGTTCGAATGGCTGAATGCCCGGCGAATACTGCGGTGTTGATATAAGGGCGAATCCGGCGCAACTGGTCCATGTATTGGCTGAAAGACTCAAACTCCCAGTGGACACCAGTGAGCAATGCATTCAAGTCCATGCCTTCGACAACCGACAGGTTTTTCAACATGGTCTCACGCAACCGCGACGGACAAGGCGCAATACCAAAACCGCAATTGCCCAGCACCGCCGTCGTCACACCCAATGCGGGTGAAGGAGACAAGGTCTTATCCCAGGTGATTTGGGCATCGAAATGGGTATGTAGATCAACAATACCTGGCATCAAAGACAAGCCGTCTGCATTGATTTCCTGCTTGGCCTTGGAGTCACACCGACCGATAGCGGTGATCAATCCGTTGGAGACAGACAGATCAGCTTGTAAGGCAGCTTTACCTGTCCCATCAAAAATTGCGGCGTTCCTGATGATGAGGTCTTGCATGGACAGTCCAAGTCAGTGAATGCATCAAGTGAGGTTTTTTATTTGAGTGCTAAAGGATCGCGCTCGTCCAGAAATCCTTTGATTTCCCGAAAAAACTGCATGCGGTTCTTCTCGAGCATGACGGAATGGGTTCCTTGGCCCAGTTCCACGTAGCGCTTATATAAAGTATTTTTCAATTCAGCAAATATGCCCTGGGCTTGGTACATGGGCAAATCCGCATCCCACTCTGCATGGATCAGCAAGGTAGGGACAGTGATCTTGCCGGGGTCATACAGGGGTTTGCCGGCTTGCCAATGGTTCATGACATCATCAATTACGCCATTTGGAGCACGCAGATTGCCTGACGTTGCTTTGGGGTCTGTGGCCCAGGTGGCATCAGCCCATGACTCAAACACACCCGGCGGAATCAAGCCATCTGCCTGCTCAGCCGTGAGTCCTTTGAGCCACCGCGACTTGGCGCTGTCTTTGGAAACCGATCTGTAAGCTCCGAGTTTGGCCGCATTGGGTCCTGTAGGTAAAGCCGTGTCTTTGTTAAAAAGCCACAAAGGTGCATACAGAACGAGTCGATTGACCTTGGTATTGTTCAAGCTGGTATACATGCCTACGGTAGAAGAACCCCATGACCAGCCCATGACGTTGATCTTAGGCACCTTGTGTCGCTTCAGTATGGCTTCAACTGCTGCGCTGAAATCATTGACGGCATCCGCTGTATGTACGATGGGTGCGTTATCTTGTGCAGGTAAATCCATTTCCGGTGGCCTATTAGAAAGCCCATAGCCGCGCACATCCACCAAATACACATCGTATCCGGCGGCCGCAAACAAATCCATCATGGATATGCCTTCAATCGGTAAGTCAAACGCTGTTTCAGACGGATAGGTGGCGCCGTGAACATACAAAAGAATTTTGTCTGGCGATGTGGCTTTGACACCAGCCGTGTGTTTGTAGCGCATAAACAATTGAATACCTGGTGCAGCCGATGGAATATAAAAATCTTCCGACGCAATATTGGCATTCTGGGCAAAGGCTGAGATGGCTTGCGCTGTCAATGCAGCAAAGAAAACGACAGATTTGAAGAATTGTTTCAACACGATCTCCTGACTATTGAAATTTTTTATTCATTCTAGGTACCACTGCCTCAGTCTAACTGCTATCGATACTTGAATGAGGCTGAAGTATGATGATTTTTTGATCAAGGAGTTTTTATGTTGTCCACGCCCAGTTACGCAGCGCATTCCTCCCAATCACCGTTGGTACGTCATCTCATTTCACGTCGAAATGTCGGTCCCAACGACGTACAGATTGCCATTGAATTTTGCGGGGTGTGTCATACCGATATCCATCACTCCAGAAATGACTGGGGCAGAGCCAACTACCCTATGGTGCCAGGACATGAAATTGTGGGAAAGGTAACCGCTTTAGGCGCCAATGCAAGTCATTTAAAGATAGGCCAGCAAGTTGCAGTAGGGTGTTTTGTCAACGCTTGCCGCACCTGTTCCTCGTGCCAATCTGATATGGAGCAATATTGTCTGAATGGTTTCACAGCCACTTACAACAGCCCTAGCAAAGATCCGGGCGGATTTACCTATGGCGGCTATTCCAAAAGCATAGTGGTCAATGAACACTTTGTTTTAAAAATTCCTGAGGGACTGGACCCTGCCGGTGCCGCCCCTTTGCTGTGCGCCGGTATCACCACTTACTCACCGCTCAAGCATTGGGGTGTCAAACCTGGCATGACTGTCGGTGTCATCGGTTTGGGTGGTCTGGGACACATGGGCGTGAAACTGTCCCATGCCATGGGCGCCAAAACCGTGATGATCACCACATCGACCGGCAAGGCGGCTGATGCCAAACGACTGGGCGCTGATGCGGTTCTGATTTCCAGCGATGCTGCGGCCATGCAAGCCATGTCCAATCAGTTCGACTTTTTACTCAATACCATTCCAGTGGCGCACGACTTTAACCAATACATGCCCTTGTTGAAAGTAGATGGCACCATGTGTATCGTGGGAGCCATCGGTGCCACGGGCGAATTGAATTCGGGTCCGCTGGTATTTGGCCGCAGAAACGTAGCCGGTTCATTGGTGGGTGGAATCAAAGAAACCCAGGAGATGCTGGATTTCTGCGGCAAACACAAAATCACATCTGACATTGAGGTGATCAGCATCGATGAAATCAACCAAGCCTACGAGCGGATGATTAAAAGCGACGTGAAATACCGTTTCGTCATAGACATGGGCAGCCTGGCTTGACTTGACAGGTGCCGTGTCCGCTGGCTGAAACAGACCAGTGGTTTGTCAGCGAACTGTGGTCCGTTGACGTCGCATCAGCACATAGAAAACCGGTGTCAGGAAAATACCGAACAGCGTCACCCCAACCATTCCTGAGAACACCGCAATACCCATGGCGCGGCGCATTTCACTGCCCGCACCCGTGCTCAATATCAGCGGTATCACGCCGGCACAAAAAGCGATGGACGTCATCAAAATAGGTCTGAGTCGCATGCGGCATGCATGGGTCACTGCATCTATGGTTCGCTCGCCGTGTTTTTCCAGTTCCTGTGCAAATTCGACAATCAAAATAGCGTTTTTACAGGCCAGTCCCACCAGCACCACCAAAGCAACTTGAGTGAAAATATTCAAATCACCGGGTTGCATGAATGGCGGAAAACTGGATATCCATACGCCGAACAATGCAGAAAGAATACCCATAGGGACAATCAACACAATCACCAAGGGCAAAGTCCAGCTTTCATATTGCGCCGCCAGCACCAATATCACAAACAGCACAGAAATCGCCAAAACAGCTGCCATGGTCGGTATAGCGATTTGGGTTCCCGGGATCACAAAGTCGCGCGTCATGCGGTCTTGGTAACTGAGTTCAGTCCATTCATAAGTCATGCCGCGCGGCAGCGTGCGTTGCAACAGGGTTTCGATTTCGGTTTCGGCCTGGCTGCTTGAAAAGCCAAAATTAGGTGCACCGTTGACATCTGCAGAAGGGTAACCGTTGTAACGGGTGACACGGGTAGGTCCAAAGGTAGGCGTGACTTTCATCAAAGCGCCGAGGGGAACCATTTCGCCCGCTGCGTTGCGTGTCTTTAATGTAGTGATGGAACTCGCGTCTGCTCGAAAAGGTGCATCGGCCTGAACCACCACTTGGTAGGTTTTTCCGAATTTGGTGAAGTCATTGACGTACAAAGAACCCAGGTTGACTTGCATGGTGTCGTAAATGTCTGAGAGACGAACGCCCATTTGCTTGGCACGCGTGCGGTCGACGTCTGCAAAGAGTTGAGGAACGTTGATGTCGTAGGTGGAAAACGGGGTTCCTATGCTGGA
>CANGCZ010000139.1 GCA_947452325.1 Comamonadaceae bacterium
CAGACCTGACCGGTAAAGCCTGCTCACCCAACACCATTCATTGGTTGTACGACACATGGATGCTGGCCAATGGCACCGGCAAAGCCGTGGTTCAACACGGCGGCACCAGTTGGTTTTTTCTAACCGCTGACTATGCCTTCGGTCAGGCCTTGGAGCGCGATACCGAAGCTGTGGTGTTAAAAAACGGCGGCAAGGTGCTTGGCAAAGTGCGCCACCCGTTGGCCACCCAGGACTTCTCTTCTTTTCTGCTGCAAGCGCAGGCCTCCAAAGCCAAGGTCATCGGTCTGGCCAATGCAGGCGGCGATACCACCAATGCCATCAAACAAGCTTACGAATTCGGCATCGTCAAAGGCGGTCAAACCATGGCCGGCTTGCTGGTGTTTTTGACTGACATCCATTCGCTGGGATTGGAGAAAGCACAGGGCCTGTACCTGACCGAAACCTTTTACTGGGACTTGAACGACCAAACCCGCGCATGGTCCAAGCGTTTTGCTGCATTGAACAGCGGCAAATACCCGTCCATGGACCAGGCCGGTGTGTACTCTGGTGTGTTGCATTACCTCAAAGCCGTTGATGCCGGCAAAACCGATGACGGCACCAAGGTCGCTCAGAAAATGAAAGACCTGCCCACTGACGACATTTTGTTCGGCAAAGGCAGCGTGCGCAAAGACGGTCGCAAATTGCACCCTGCTTATTTGTTTGAAGTGAAAAAGCCGTCTGAATCCAAAGGCCCTTACGACTACTACAAGTTGCTGGCCACGATTCCCGCCGAACAGGCTTTCCGCCCCATGAACGAAGGCGACTGTCCTTTGGTGAAGAACTGATCAGCGCATGGAAATTTTCGGTATCCCCTCGCAGGCGCTGTTCGGCCAACTGTTGATCGGACTGATCAACGGGTCTTTTTACGCCTTGCTTTCACTGGGGCTGGCGGTGATTTTCGGCTTGCTCAACATCATCAATTTCACCCACGGCGCGCAGTACATGATGGGCGCGTTTGCTGCGTATTTGTCCTTGCAATGGTTTGGCTTGAATTATTGGGTGGCTCTGCTTGTCTCGCCTGTGCTGGTGGCGGCCACCGGCATGCTGATTGAGAGAAGCATGCTGGTGCGTTTGTACAAGCTCGACCATTTGTACGGCTTGTTGCTCACCTTTGGGCTGGCTTTGATCATTCAAGGATTGTTCAGGAACGCTTACGGCGCGTCAGGCATGCCTTATGCCGTGCCTGAGGTGTTCATGGGCGCGATTGACATGGGCTTTATGTTTCTGCCCAAATACCGCGCTTGGGTCATCGTGGCATCCATGGTGATTTGTCTGAGCACTTGGTTTGTGATTGAGCGCACCAAGCTTGGTTCGTATTTGCGTGCAGCCACTGAAAATCCGGCCATTGTTCAGGCCTTTGGCATCAATGTTCCGCGCATGATCACACTGACCTATGGCTTTGGTGTCGGCTTGGCGGCGTTGGCCGGTGTCATGGCCGCACCGATTTACCAGGTCAGTCCCATGATGGGGGCTGACATCATCATTGTGGTGTTCGCTGTGGTGGTGATCGGCGGCATGGGCTCCATCATGGGCGCCATACTCTCCGGTTTTGGGTTGGGTCTGATCGAAGGCTTGACCAAAGTGGTTTACCCCGAGGCTTCCAATACGGTGATTTTCGTCATCATGGCGATTGTGTTGCTGATCAAACCTGCCGGCCTGTTTGGAACGGAAAAATAAACCATGAATCACTCCGTCTCTGACAGTCAAGACCTGCGCCACCAATGGCTGGCCTTTGCTTTGATGTTTGCTTTCTTTGCGATTGCACCTTATTTCATTTACCCGGTGTTTTTGATGAAGGTCATGTGCTTTGCTTTGTTCGCCTGCGCCTTCAATTTGTTGTTGGGCTTTGGCGGTTTGCTGTCCTTTGGACACGCCATGTTTTTCGGTACCGCAGGGTATGCGGCAGCACACGCCGCCAAGGTCTGGGGCTTGACGCCGGAGTTGTGCGTTTTGTTCTCTACATTGTGTGCGACGCTGCTGGCCTGGGTGGTCGGTTTGCTTGCTATCCGGCGCCAAGGCATTTACTTTGCCATGATCACACTGGCCTTGTCTCAAATGGTTTACTTTGTGTATTTGCAAATGCCTTTCACCGGCGGTGAAGACGGTATACAAGGTGTGCCGCAAGGGCGTTTGTTCGGACTGTTTGATTTGACCGACAGCGCTGCGATGTACATGTTTGTGCTCGGGGTGTTTGTCCTCGGCTTTGGATTGGTATGGCGCATCGTGCATTCGCCTTTTGGTCAAGTGCTCAAAGCGATTCGTGAAAACGAACAACGTGCGTTATCGCTGGGCTATGACACCGACCGCTTCAAACTCATTGCTTTTGTGCTTTCGGGCTTGGTGGCCGGTATGGCTGGCGGCACCAAGGCGCTGGTGTTTCAACTGGCTTCACTCACCGATGTGCACTGGACCATGTCCGGAGAAGTCGTGTTGATGACCTTGGTCGGCGGTCTGGGCACTTTGTTCGGGCCTGTGGTGGGTGCGGCCGTCATCGTCACCATGCAAAACTACCTGGCTCAACTCGGCTCCTGGGTGACCGTGGTGCAAGGCCTGATTTTTGTGGTTTGCGTCATGTTGTTTCGCAAAGGTGTGATCGGCGAGATCGCCAGTCTGATCCGCAAGCCTTTGTAAACGCACGGCTTTGCTGCCGGATTGATTTTGACTTAACTGTGAAAGGTGAAGGCCATGAGCACATCGACACGCTGGAAAAACCGTCCTGCCGGTTCTACCTGGGGTGACTTCGGTCCGGATGACCAGGCCGGACGCATGAATTTGCTGACCCGCGAGAAAGTCATGCAAGGCATGGCCGAGGTCAAACATGGCCTCACTTTCAATCTGAGCCTGCCGTTGGACTACCCGGGTGGCAGCGTGCTCAACCCCAGACGCAGCGCACCTGTGCTGCGGCCCACGGTGCGCAACGGCAAACCGAACATGAATTACCAGTTGTGGTGCGATGACCCTTTGTGCACCGATGTGATGAGCGACGATTTGGTCATCATGCATTTGCAGTACAGCACCCAATGGGACAGCCTGGCGCATGCGGGTTCTATGTTTGACGCCGACGGTGACGGTGTTCCCGAGCCGCTCTACTACAACGGCTACCGTGCCGGTATTGATGTGGTCGGCCCGGACAAGCCCGAAGGCGCCGGTATTTTCGATTTCATCAACATCCCCAAGGAATCCACCTCATACGCCAAAGCATTGGGCATAGAACACATGGCCGAGCGCTGTGTGCAAGGCCGCGCCGTCATGGTGGATTTGCACGCCCATCTCGGCCACACCGGCGAAGCGGTGGGCTATGACACATGGATGCGTATTTTGGAAAAAGACCGCATCGAAGTCGAAAGCGGTGACATGGTGTGCATACACACAGGCTTTGGCCAGGTATTGCTGGACATGAAGCGCCAGCCCGATGCCGATGTACTGGCACGCTCGGGCAGCACATTGGACGGCCGTGACGAGAAACTCAAGCAATGGATCACCGACAGCGGATTGATTGCACTGATTGCAGACAACTACGCGGTCGAGGCCCATCCAGCCACACCTGCAGACGGCGCTTGCGCCACCTTGCCCTTGCACGAACATTGTTTGTTCAAGCTGGGCGTGCATCTGGGCGAACTTTGGTACATGACGCACCTGGCTGCCTGGCTGCGTGAAAACAAGCGCAACCGCTTTTTGTTGACCGCGCCACCTTTGCGTTTGCCCGGCGCCATTGGCTCGCCCGCAGCGCCCATCGCCACAGTGTGAGGGTGTCTGATTCGCATGTAATGTGTATAAATACAGCTTTGCATGAAGTTTCAAATCGATAAAATTGTTAGAATTTAAAAACTTCGTGATCACTGATCCTTATGGTTGAACGCACGGAATCTGAACTCAAAGAGAAACTGGAATACGCCTTGCAGTTGTTCTATGACGACGTGCTTGAAAAGAAAGACCTGCGTCATTTTTTCTTCGGCATGGATTTGAAAAGAATCATCGAAGACTACCATTTGTACAAACACTTTGTCATGTCCAAACCCGAGCGGTATTACAAAGAAATGGTGATGCAAACTGCACCGTCGGACATACAAGTCAAAGCGCCTCAGTTTGAAGAAATTTTGATTTCTTTGCAAACCAATATGCGCACAGCCGGTTTTTTGAAAACCGAAATCCCCAAATTGTCGGTTCACGTGCTTGAAGTGATCGAGGAGTCTCGGGCGCAAAAATCAGACGCTGAAGTCAAGGTGTGGAAACCGCTGGAAGTCACTAACCAAATGGTTTGTGATTTTTACAACCGGAGCCGCACCGATGCACGGATTGAAAAAAACGGCGATATCTATGCCAGTCGCGGTTTTTTGTATCCGTTCTGGACGCGGGTGGCTTTGGACACCAAACAAATCATTTTTATCGGTCAGGCGTTTGCCGCCAGCTCATTTACACCGCTGGCAGAGTTTCAGCTCTTGTGCGATCAGATCAATGAAAAAGTGACGCAGCAGAATTTTTCCGTGCGCGAAGGCCCTAATGGCGCAGTGCTGTTCGCCCGCCATGCGTTTTCTTACGCCAACGGTTTGCCGGTGCGCATGTTGCTGCGTGGCGCCAAGCAGTTTTCAGCCAGCTTTGAGGCCGCCATCAACATGGACACAAATCAGTTGTTGGTAAAGAAAGTCACTTGATGGCTTTGGCTGCGCTTCGGCTTTGCCTGAATGTCGCCCAACCGATCACTGCAATGCCTGCCGCAACGGCTACGAATGCCTGATGCAGCACACCGGCATCCAGGCAAAGTGACAACACCACCACGCCTGTGGACTGACCCAGAAACAACACACTGGCAAACAGCGTGACCGCAGTGCTGCGGTTGTGCGGTGCCATTTGCGTGGCCTGGGTTTGCAGCACGTTGTGAAGCATGTAAAACCCCAAACCAATCATCAGGCAAGCCAGCAGCGCGCCTTCAATCACGGGAATAACCAGCAGCAA
>CANGCZ010000140.1 GCA_947452325.1 Comamonadaceae bacterium
AGTGAGTTGATTTCAGAGACTGTCAAAACCGTACCAGGAGCGCAAATCTGTTCGGTCACTATGGTGGTGGATGTGCTGCCCTTGGCGATTGACACCGACCCGGGATTTGATTTGCGTGTCGATCTCAATCGCCACAGTTACCGCGTCGGCGATGCGCTGCAGATCAGCATCACGCCGTCCTCGCCCATGTACATCAGTGTGTTTAACTGGCGTCCGGCTTTCAAACGCGACAACGTGGTGCGGCTGTTTCCAAATGAGATTGAAAAAAACAATCTCATCAAAGGCGCTATACGTTTGCCTTCAGGCGCAACAGACAAACCCTATGTCTTTGAGTTGGAGTGGTTGGCGCCGGCTGGAGAAGACAAAGACAGCATGAGCGAATGGGTGATTGTGGTGGCCACCAAAAAGCCCATGCCTTGGTTGCCGGTGTATGACATACAAGGCTTTAAGGAAAAGTTACTGGAGATTGCACCTGATCAGCGGCGCGTGGTGCATCGCCCTTATGTGTTGATGCGCTGAAACAGCAACCGCTAAACAGTGATTGCCACAACTCAGTCCGGGGTGTGCAACAGACGCAGTTTTTTCTCTAAATCGTCAGCGAGTTGTCTGCGCACCGCGTACATGGCTTCGCGCTCGCTGTTGTAGCTGCGTACCTGCGCGATCGAGTCAAACATTTTTTGATGTATCTCACGCAATTCGGTAATGGTCTGGTTCATTTGCGCTTCTATGCTTTGCAGCAATTCCTTTTTTTGCGTGAAGGCTTCAATGTGGCCCAGCAAAGGCTTCCAGGTTTCCAGAAAATCATCCGGCTGGGCTTTGTTGCGGTTCATGTCAGCCACTGAATGGGAAATGGAGTCCAAGGTGTTGAAAATATCGTAAAGCTCAGTCACATTCATTCTGGACTGCAGGTTTTCGTATTTCTCCAGGTAGGCCATTTCCTCTGCCATGTCGGGCGAATGCACAGCTTCTTCGAGAGCTATGGTGTTTGCCAGCGGCAAAGCGCTTGCAAACGGTACCGAGGCTTCTGCGGGCTCACCTGTGGCAAGGTGGTCCAGCGGCGTCAAATTCAAATCATCTTTTTCCAGCGGAAGAATGGCGTCGGGTGTGTTGGGCGCGGTTGGTTTGTCCGTGTGATCGCCACTGAACACTTTGTTGAGAAATTTCATGTCATGGTTCCTGAAGTAAGCATCATGCTGATGGCAGCAAGGGCAGATTGAAATGAAAAATCACGGTTTGTTGCGGGCTCAGCGCCATGTCAATGCGGGTGCCGAGTTGTTTGGCCAGTGATTGCGACAACCACAAGCCCAGCCCTGTGCCTGCAAACTTCTTGGCAGCTTCAGCGCGGTAATAGCGTTCGAATAAATGCTTGCTGTCCGGCGCCCCGGCTTTGCCCAGGCTGTTTTCGATTTCAAATTTCAATTGCTTTGTATTCTCGGTGTAAATCGGCTCAATGCGCAGAAATACCGGCGTGAATGGCGGTGAATATTTCAATGCATTACTGATCAGGTTCATCAAAATAGAGCGCAAATAATGCCGATCAGTGTCCAGCCAATGACTGGCTTGTTCGTCTATCAATACATGGATGCGCGATGCAAATTCAGCGTTGGCGGCCACGATCTGGCTGGTCATCTCGGCCAATTCCTGTTGCACATTGAAGCGAGAAATCACCGGTCGTATCAAACCGGCATCATGCTTTTCTGCTTGGACACAGTTTTCAATCACCTGGGTGATGTTGTCTATGGCCACGTCTATGCGCTGCACCCAAGTGTTTTTGTCTTTCAGTGGGGCACCGGTCTGGGTGATGGCATCGACGCCGATTTTGATGACACTCAGCGGCGTGCGTATTTCGTGCATCAACATGGACAAAAAACGCTGTTGATTGCGCCGCAGTTCATGCTGGTCGCTGGCCTCTTGCTGCGCTTTGCTGGCATCATCGCAGCGTTTGTTGAAGGCCAGTTGCCTGCAAAAATCACGAACCAACAGCAGCACCAGCAGACCGGTCAGCACCAGCTCAGACAGCGACAGGCTTGTCGTCTCTAGCCAGAAAGCAGCCAGCCCGGTCAGCAAAACGGTACTCAGCATCAGCGCCAGACACGTGCTTTTTCTGGCGAGAAGCCAGCGCATGACAGCAGTGCGTGTGCGAGGTCTGGTAGTGGATGGCATGAATAGCCCAAAGGCCTGGGTAACCGAATGGGTTGAATTTATGAAACTTGGTCGCTAAATGCTGAGAAATCCTGAAATTCAACATAAAATATAAAACAATAAATTGATAACTCGATGAGTCAAAACTGGGGATTGCTGCCGTGACGCCGCCTGCCAATGAGGTTGTATTGGTTGAAGACAACATCGCTTTGCGCGAGGCTTTGCAGGATCAATTGAGTTATTCAGGTTTTGCGGTACGTGGCGTCAGCGATGGCCAGGAATTGAACCAAGCGCTGGCCATAGCAGTGCCTGACGTGGTGGTGCTGGATTTGAACTTGCCTGAAGAGGACGGCTTGTCGATCGCCAAACGCTTACGCCGGGCTTTGCCCCACATAGGCATAGTGATGTTGACCGCCAGAGTGAGAAGCATAGATCGCCAAGAAGGTTACGAATCCGGCGCCGATGTCTACCTCACCAAACCAGTCAAACCCTCCGAATTGACAACCGTGCTACAAACCTTGTGCAGACGCATGGCACCTCTGGTTTCGCCCCAGAGTTGGTTGTTGCAAATGCCATGTTTGCAACTGCTGCCACCCGGTTGTCCGCCGATTGCTTTGACCGTGAGCGAAGCCACATTGGTCCATGAACTCGCGTTGTCGGGTGAATTGCTGGCCATGCCGCGCTTGATCGAATTGTTTGGCGATATTGATTTACCTGAGGCCACCAACAAACTGCGCATAGAGCAAATCGTCAGCCGGGTGAGGCGCAAAATGGATATGGCTTTGAATGGTCAGCCAGGTATCAAAGCAGTGACCCGCTTGGGCTATAAATTGTTTGTGCCTATTCGTATCGCCTGAGCTTGACTTGAAGCCGGGTGTAGCAATGACGACAGCGCCGCGTACAACTCATCGGGCGCCACTGGTTTGTGCAACACCGGGATACCGCTTTGCGTGGCGGTGCGTAGACGATCAGGCGAGGTATCGCCAGTGATTAACAAGGCCGGTATGCGTTGTTGCGAGGCCTGACGAACAGCGCTTATCACTTCTGTGCCGGTGGTGTGTTCGCGCAGCCGGAAGTCGCAGACCAGCACATCCGGTATCCGTGAACCTACCAACTGCAAAGCTTCACTCATGCCTTCTGCCGGGTCGCAAATCATGCCCCAACTTCGCAACAGCGAGACCATGGCTTGCAACACAATGTCATCGTCTTCAATCACCAGCGCGTGATAGCCCTTGAGCGGTGTAGTGAACACGGCAACAGGCGGCTCAAGTTCAAACGGATGTTGGTGCTTGACCAAGGGCAATTCCAGTCTGAATACGCTGCCGCGTCCAGGCCGGGAAGACAGCGTCAAGCGGTGCCCCAGCGTGTGGGTCAGGCCTTGCACGATGGCCAATCCCAGTCCCAGACCTTTGCGCCGGTCGCGCTCGGGGTTGCCCAGTTGATGAAACTCTCGAAATATGTCTTGCTGGTTTTCCGGTGCAATGCCAATACCGGTGTCGCAGACTTCCACTAACACCTTGTCACCGCGTTGCCTGCAACCTACGAGCACACCGCCTTGTTCCGTGTAGCGTATGGCGTTAGACACCAGATTACGCAGTATCAAATCCACCAGAGATGGATCAGACTGGGTGACAAGGCGCGTATCACGCGAGCGGTAAGCCAGTTTTTTAGCGTCAGCCACTGGCGCCAAGTCGTTTTCTATGGCGTGCAACAGTTGTTGCAGCGAAAAGTATTGTTTGACAGGGTGGATGACACCGGCTTCGATGCGCGAGAAATCCAGCAAACTGTCCAGCATGTCTCGTGTGGCCCGTGTGGCAGAGCGCAGACTGTCGATGATTTCTTGCTGCTGCGGTGTCACGCGCGTTTGGCCCAGCACTTCTAAAAACAAACCTTGCGCGTGTACAGGTTGGCGTAAATCGTGACTGGCCGCCGCCAGAAATTTGGATTTGGATTCATTGGCCAGTAAGGCTTGCTTGCGTGCGACTTCGGCCTGGTCATACAAGTCTTTGTTGGCAAAACGCAGTTCTATGCTTTCTTTCAATGCCATGGAATTGTTTTTGGATTGCCAAAAAAGACCAGCGATAAACATCAATTGGGAAAAAAAACTAATATAAAAAAATGGATCGTCAAATCCCCATGCGTGCAGGCGTTCATCTTCAATCAGTATCCATTGAACTACCAAGGAAATCACCACACCCGTCATAAAGCTGATGGCCATGTGCATCAAGGGGACAGAATAAATCAAGTAAACCACTGTGATGCCTGTCAATCCGGATATCACTGTCATGCTGTGCAAATTGGTACTGGGCCGCAAATCCATAGAGCACATACTGGCCCACACCAAACCGTCAACAAAAATTGAAAGCAAAAAAGGGGTGATCGTTTGCCAAGGACGAGATAAATCTGGCTTTTGTTTTTTGTATCGTTTGACAGCCCACCAACTGAATGATTTAGACGCGATAAGCAGAAAACTCCAAATCACCATCAGCTCAGGTTTATCTGGACTGAACAACATGAAGCTGATGACTGGTATGCACAAGTAAATTGAAAGAGTGGTTAGATCGGAGTCCTTAAACGATTCAGTCAATTGCTGATTTAAAACCCGTGGCTCTGTCAATGCCAGCCATGCAAACGGTTTTTTCAATAGCTTGAAAAACTGCATACAGCGACTCAGGTGATCAAACCCAATTTTCTGGCTTTGAATAAGGCGGCAGAACGGCTGTTGACGCCCAGCACGGTGAGCAGGTGTTGCACATGTCCGCGCACTGTGTACTCAGAGACTTGCATGCGTTCAGCGATAGCGCGGTTTGACAGTCCTTCGCACAACAGATCAAGCACCTCGC
>CANGCZ010000141.1 GCA_947452325.1 Comamonadaceae bacterium
ACGGGATCACACGTGCTTTGATTGACTACGATGCCACACTCAAACCCGCGCTGTCAGCAGCCGGTTTTGTCACCCGCGATGCGCGTGAAGTGGAACGTAAAAAGGTCGGTTTGCACGGCGCCCGTCGCCGCAAGCAGTTCAGCAAACGCTGATCCGGTTGCAGATCCTGCGTCTGCAAACAACCGCCAGAGCTCAGGCTTTGGCGGTTTTTTTATGGTGTATTCAACCCCGCTTGTTACACCTGCATGGCTGATAACCTTGTCAGGGGTATTGTTGACTTAAATAGGTTACTATTAAGCCTTAAAGAACATTTTCATTGGAGTGCGCCATGAGTGCCTTAGCCGAGTCTGTACCTACCGCCATGCCTGAGCCCATCGTCTTCACCGACAGCGCGGCTGCCAAAGTCGCTGATCTGATCGCCGAAGAAGGCAACCCTGATTTGAAATTGCGCGTGTTCGTGCAAGGTGGCGGTTGCTCCGGTTTCCAATACGGTTTCACATTCGATGAAATCACCAACGAAGACGACACCACCATGTCCAAACATGGTGTGTCCTTGTTGATCGACGCCATGAGCTACCAGTATTTGCTCGGTGCCGAAATCGATTACAAAGAAGATTTGCAAGGTGCGCAGTTCGTCATCAAAAACCCGAACGCCACCACCACTTGCGGATGCGGTTCTTCGTTCTCTGTGTAAATTTTTTCTGCTCAATCGAAAGCCGGGTTCAACCCGGCTTTTTTCATGCCGGGTAAATCGCGCCAAGAACGCGCGGCCCCGAAGCGCCTGTGACTGCAGGCAAGTTACCGGGTAAATTCAGGCAAGTTTGTCGTGCCAACCAAGCAAATGCAGCAGCTTCTACTTGCAAGGGCGGTAAGCCATGTTGCTCGGTGCTGTGAACAGGAATGCCTGGTAAAAATTGTTGCAACATCTGCATTAAATATTGGTTGTAAGCCCCGCCGCCGCAAACCAATAATCGAATCGCATCCGGTGCGTACTGCAACACATCGTTCGCACAAGACCGGGCTGTGAAAGCGGTCAGCGTGGCTTGAACATCAGCAACGCTGGCATGTGTAAATTTATTTAAATGTGAATCCAACCATGCGGCATGGAACAAATCACGGCCAGTGCTTTTAGGCGGTGCTTTGCGAAAAAACGGATCGCTCATCAACAAGCTCAGCAAATCCGGAATCAATTGTCCGCAGGCAGCCAAAGCGCCATTCTTGTCAAAGGCCTGGCCGGTATGCAGCTGGCACCAATGGTCAAGCAGCACATTGCCCGGGCCGCAATCAAAGCCTGTGGCCTGTGCGTTGTTCAAAATGCTGAGGTTGGACATGCCGCCGATATTGAGCACAGCCACTGTCTGCCCCACAACCCCGAACACCTGTTGGTGAAACGCGGGTACCAGCGGCGCACCCTGACCGCCTGCCACAATATCGCGGCTGCGGAAATCCGCGACCACACGGATACCCGTTTTCTCAGCCAGCAAAGACGGGTTGTTGATTTGTATCGTGTAACCGATGCCGTCGTGCAGCCCGGGTTGGTGGCGTATGGTTTGTCCGTGCGCACCTATGGCCGAAATATCGGCGGGTTCATAGCCCGTGTGGTGCAGTAAATCCATTACCGCTTGCGCATACAGCAGAGCGAGTTGATTCGCTGCCAGTGCAGACACATGCAATTCATCTGCACCGCTGCGGTTGAGTTCAAGCAAAGTGTGTCTTAGGCTGTTGGTAAAAGCCACGCTGCAGTGGCCAAGGGTGCTCAAGCCGGTATTTGAAAAATCCGCTAATACGGCGTCCACGCCATCGAGAGAGGTGCCAGACATCACGCCGATATAAAGCGCGGACATGGCCGGGCGATTCAGTGAGCGTAGTCTGCGGCAGCCACAGATGCAGAGGCAAGCTGTTTAGAGACTTCAGCTGCTTGGCGGTTGAATTGATCACGTGCAATGGCAGGCACCGGTACAGATTCACTTTGACGGGCCAGCAGTAACGGGTCTTTGTGAACGCCGTTGACCCGGAATTCAAAATGCAAATGCGGGCCGGTGGCCCAGCCAGTGGCGCCGACCAAACCGACGGTCTGGCCCTGCGATACAGACTGCCCGCGACGGACCAGCATTTTGCTCAAGTGCGCGTAAACCGTGGTGTGGCCGTTATTGTGTTTGATGACCACCGCATTGCCATAACCGCCCATACTGCCTGCACTCTCGACCACGCCCAGACCGACACTGCGCACCGGCGTGCCTTGGGCTGCGGCGTAATCGACTCCAAGGTGGGCGCGCCAAGTTTGAAAGATCGGGTGAAAACGCATGCTGAAACCGCTGCTCACGCGTGAAAACGCCAGCGGGGATGCCAGGTAGGTACGGCGCAGACTTTGGCCTTGCAGGTTGTAATAACCGCCTGGCTTATTGCTGTTTTCTTGAAACCACATGGCTTGGTGGGTTTTGCCTTTGTTGACGAACTCAGCCGTCAGCACTTTGCCGGGCTTAAGCGACTCGCCGTCGGCTTCCAGCGATTCGTAAGTGACGGTGAAACGGTCGCCTTTGCGCAAAGCCCTGTGAAAATCGATATCGCCGGCGAAAATCTCGGCCAACTGAACCGCAATGCTGTCAGGTATGCGGGCGTCGTCTGTGGCGGCGAACAAAGAGGTCTGAATCAGACCGCCGGACAAACGAATCGAGGTTTTGAGTTCGCCGGTTTCGCGTCGGGCGGTCAAACCTTGATCGCCATGCTCAATCACCAGGCGTTGAAATGTGTCGTTTTTCTCCGTGGCCCAACGTGCGGTGAGCTTGAGCAAGTGGTTGTCATCGTCTACTTCGGCATTTAACTGGCGTGCGCTTTTACCCAAAAGAGCTTCGCGTACCAGCGCATTGCCGCGCATGAAATCAGCTGCTGGTTTATCTGACACGCCCAAGCGCGCCAACATGGATTCGGCCGTGTCTGTGGAACGTGAGGTGTCTGTCCGGTAAAGCCGGAGTTTGTCTTTGTTCAGGCTGTTGATTTGGCTGTCAAGGCTGATGTTGGCCACGTTCTCCACCATTTGCCTGATCGGCGCGCTGGAGTCGGTTTGTCTGAATCCGGCGACAGCCAAAGCCCCGGCTGCTGTCAGCGCCAACACCAAGACCAAGCGAACCACACCATTGTTGCGGTAAACCTCGTCTTCTGGGGCGGTGTCAGGGAAGTCGTTGTCTTGCAAAATCAGCATCCAGTGGCTCAGGCGCCAGACAGACTGCGGCACCTTAGAATGAAGGAAATAGTTGTGCGCATCACCTGAGGGTGTGGCCCAAAGCTGTGCAGTATACAGGCCTGATAACCAGGCAACAAGCCCGAAATCACTTATGAATCAAGCATCTGAGAAACAAACCTCACTTTCATCCGGAGTTGAGCAAGCGCTAGCCGTGTCCATGCGTGGTTGCGAAGAACTGTTGCCCAGAGATGAATGGGTGAAAAAGCTGCAACGCCATGAAAGCACCGGTCAGGCTTTGCGCATCAAGCTGGGCCTGGACCCGACCGCGCCGGACATACACATAGGCCACACCGTGGTGCTGAACAAAATGCGCCAGCTCCAAGACCTGGGACATCAGGTGATTTTTCTGATTGGCGATTTCACTTCGTTGATCGGCGATCCGTCCGGCCGTAACACCACCCGTCCGCCTTTGACGCCCGAGCAAATCAAGCTCAATGCAGATACTTATTACAAACAGGCCAGCATGGTGCTGGACCCGGCGCGTACCGAGATTCGCTACAACAGCGAGTGGTGTGATCCCTTGGGCGCACGCGGCATGATTCAACTGGCATCCCGCTACAACGTGGCTCGCATGATGGAGCGTGACGATTTTCATAAGCGGTTTCACAGCGGGCAATCCATCAGTGTGCACGAATTTTTATACCCGTTGATGCAAGGCTACGACAGCGTCGCTTTGAAAAGCGATCTCGAGTTGGGCGGCACGGATCAAAAATTCAATTTGCTCATGGGGCGCCATCTGCAGCAGGAATACGGGCAGGAACCGCAGTGCATTCTGACCATGCCGCTGCTCGAGGGCTTGGACGGCGTGGACAAAATGTCCAAGAGCAAGAACAACTACATTGGCATCACCGAAGACGCCAACACCATGTTCGCCAAAGTCATGTCTATCAGCGATGTGCTCATGTGGCGTTGGTTCACGCTATTGAGCTTTCAAAGTTTGGATGCCATTGCAAAATTGAAAGCCGAAGTTGAAGCCGGGCGCAATCCGCGCGATGCCAAAGTCATGCTGGCCAAAGAAATCACTGCGCGTTTTCACTCAACGGCACTGGCCGACAGTGCTGAGCAGGATTTCATCAACCGCAGCAAAGGCGGGATTCCGGATGACATACCCGACGTGCATTTGAGCGGCGCGCCATTAGGCATCAACGCACTGCTGAAAAACGCTGGCTTGGCCCCTTCTGCCAGTGAAGCCGGGCGTTTGGTCGAAGGCGGCGGAGTACGTATTGACAGCAGCGTGGTCAGCGACAAAGGCTTGAAATTAGAAGCGGGCACGTATGTGGTGCAAGTGGGCAAACGCAAGTTTGCGCGCGTCATACTGAGCGCTTGATATGCAAATAAGACAAGCGGTATCCCACCCATGAATCCATTGAATCGCTGGCTACTGAAGCTCTCACCCACGACATTGTTGTGGACTTCGGTGGTGGTGGCCATCATCACCATCATCATGAAAACGCTGGCCTGGTACATCACCGATTCGGTCGGTTTGTTGTCGGACGCCATGGAATCGTTTGTCAATTTGGCCAGTGCTATTTTTGCGTTGATCATGGTGACCGTGGCGCAGCAGCCGGCCGACGAGGAGCACCCTTACGGTCACCACAAAGCCGAGTATTTTTCGTCAGGCTTTGAAGGCGTGTTGATCATGGGTGCGGCCGCCGCCATCATCTGGGCGTCCATGCATCGCATCTTTGATCCGCAACCGGTGGTCGAACTTGGTTGGGGTTTGAGTCTGTC
>CANGCZ010000142.1 GCA_947452325.1 Comamonadaceae bacterium
ACATCAACCGGTCACGCCACGTGTTTTTCCATGGTGCGTTTCGGCAATGTCTTAGGTTCCAGCGGTTCGGTGGTTCCATTGTTCCGTGAGCAAATCAAAAATGGCGGCCCGGTCACTTTGACGCACCAAGACATCACGCGCTATTTCATGACCATCCCCGAAGCCGCGCAATTGGTGATGCAAGCCGGTGCCATGGGCGAGGGCGGAGACGTGTTTGTTTTGGATATGGGTGAGCCGGTGCGTATATATGACTTGGCCCGCAAGATGATTGAGTTATCCGGCTTGAGCCTCAGGAACGAGTCAACGCCTGACGGCGACATTGAAATAGTTGTGACGGGTTTGAGGCTAGGTGAAAAATTGTTTGAAGAATTATTGATTGGCGACAATCCCATGCCCACAAAACACCGTCGCATCATGAAAGCTCATGAGGAGTTTTTAGAACTTGAAGATTTAATGGAATACCTGGATCAACTCAAGACAGCCATTGATCAACACCAAGTGACTGAACTGCGGCAAATACTTAAAAAACTGGTTCCTGGTTATGAGCCGCAAAGTGAGTTGGCGGATTGGATCCATTTGCAGCAGCAAAATCAGTCTGCTGCGGGTTCTTGATTCATTGGAATGTCATAAAACAGTATAAAAATCTAAATATGACTTTCGCCATACACAAAGCTGTTTTCCCCATCGCCGGTCTAGGCTCTCGCTTCCTGCCAGCCACCAAAGCCTCCGCCAAGGAAATGCTGCCTGTCGTTGACAAGCCCCTCATTCAATACGCCGTGGAAGAAGCCTACGAAGCCGGTATACGGCACATGATTTTTGTCACCGGTCGCACCAAGCGCAGTGTGGAAGACCATTTTGATACTGCGTATGAACTGGAAAACGAACTCGAGCAAGCGGGTAAAACAGAACTCCTGAAAATTGCCCGCAGCATTGCTCCTGACGACATGGTGTGCAGCTATGTGCGTCAACCGCGTGCGCTGGGTTTGGGCCATGCGGTTTTATGTGCAGAGCCTCTGGTCGGCAACGAAGCCTTCGCTGTGTTGCTGGCTGACGATTTGATGGTCGGCAAACCTTCCATCACTGCACAAATGGTCAAGCAATACGAAGAACTACAAGCAAGCATTCTGGCGGTGCAAGATGTGCCGCTGGCACACACCAACCGATACGGTATTGTCAGCGCTGTGCATACAAACGGTGACTTGACTGACATTTCCGGCATTGTTGAAAAACCTGCACCTAAGGATGCGCCCGGCACCTTGGCCGTGGCCGGTCGTTACATACTCAACCCCGGCATTTTCCAAGAGTTGAAAAACACGCCCAAAGGCGCCGGCGGTGAAATACAGCTCACCGATGCCATCGCGCAGTTATTGAAAAAAGAAAAAGTGTTTGCCTACCGCTACCAAGGCACACGTTACGACTGTGGCAGCAAGCTCGGCTTTTTACAGGCCACTGTCGATCTGGGTGAGCACCACCCGCAAGTAGGCGCAGAATTTACCGCCTGGCTGTCTTCCCGCCGCTGATACTTGCCATTTGAAGCCTGACTGGTCATTCCCAGTCGCCTACATTACCTCACAGGCTTTATTACATTGGTTAACCCTAGGCAAGCTGATGCTATAAACAGCTTGCTTCTTGGAACCTTTATGCCTTTTTCCCGTTTTCAACGCGCGTTGTCGCGCTGCTGTGCTTTCTTGTTGCTGGTGTGTGTGTCTTCTGCCTGGTCCGGCTTGCTGGTCAAAGAGGACGTAGACAAACTGTTTGCCGACCAATACCTGGTGGGTGACATACAACCCAACATGCCGTTGTGGCCTTTGTTCGCAAGAAATCCCGCAGAACCGGATGCCAAGCCCGAACTCAAAGGCTATGTGTTTGAAACCATAGATTTCGAGCCTGTACGGGGTTATGGCGGCAAGCCGATTGACGTCATGGTGGTGATGGATGTCAACGGCCATTTTCTGGAATCCAAATTACTCGATCACAAAGAGCCTTTGTTCCGTTCCGAAGCCGGTATTGCCAAGTTGACCAAGTTTGCAGCCCAATTCACCGGCCTGACCACGCGCCACAACGTGGATATTTTTGATTTCAAGGCCACACCCCGGCGAGACGACAAATACGCTGCTTTGCATGGCGTGCAAGCCGGTACGGTCAGCGCCAAAGCCATCACCAAAACCATCATGCTGTCGGCGGCGTCAGTGGCAATTGCACACGCTGAAGCCGCAGACATTGGCCAAATAGCGGGTGCAGCCGCCGCAGGCAGCAGGCGCAAACCGCAAAACGAAGACTACTCGCCCATGGGTTGGAGTGAGATGTTGTCAGCTGGCATGGTCAGCACGCAAAGTTTCACCCGTGCCGACATAGAAAAAGCGTTCGCCAATACCAAGGCCACCGGCAGCGACAAACTTGCATCAAGCCACCCCGACGAAGCGGCCTTGAATGTGCATGTGGCGCTGATCAGCGTGCCGGCCATTGGCCGTAATTTGTTGGATAACGACGGCTGGCGTTTGCTCAGTACCAACCGTCGCCAAGCGCAGGCTTTGCTGGTCACTGAATCCGGTCCCATGGCGCGCATGAATTATGAAAGCCAGCGGGTACAAGAGGAGTTGCCTTTTGAGGTCAGGCAAAACGGCAAGGCATTGACATTGAGAGCCATGTCATACGACAAAGGGCTGATTGTGCCGGGCTACCCGGACACCACACGCGCTTATTTTTTCATCATCGACAACATGACGCCGCTGGACCCGGCCTCGTCGTTTGAACTGGATTTGAAATGGGGGCGGCGCTTCGGCAGTTACCCGAACCAAGTGGTCAACACGGCGTTTCCTCTGCACTACAACTTCCATGGCTGGCGTGCTGCATGGCACGAATGGCGTTCGACCAACTGGTCTGCTATCGAGTGGGTCAAGGCATGGAAGACGCGTTCAATGGAAATCGCGGTCTTGCTCGTGGGCTTGGTGGTCTTGACTGTAGGTCTGGTCATGCAAAAACGCTTGAGTGCCACCACGCGTCGATTGAAAGTATGGCGCAGTGCTTACCTGTTGTTCACCTTGGGCTTCATAGGCTGGTACGCGCAAGGGCAGCTGACCATTGTGAACATCACCGCGGCTTTGGATGAATTGCGGCACGGCGGGGACCTTGGCTTTTTCATGAACGATCCTATGACGGTGATTCTGTGGATTTTTGTAGCAGGTACTTTGCTGGTGTGGGGACGAGGGACTTTTTGCGGCTGGTTATGTCCTTTTGGTGCTTTGCAAGAACTCATCAGCATGCTGACCCAGGCCATAGGCATACGCCAAAAACGCCTGCGTACTGCATGGGATGCGAAATTGAAATGGATCAAATACGGCGTGTTGACGGTGCTGGTCGCCAGCGTATGGCTGGCGCCTTCATTTGCGGAAGTGGCGGTCGAGGTTGAGCCGTTCAAGACCGCCATCAGTTTGTATTTTGTGCGAGATTGGCCTTACATCGTCTGGGCGGTGTTGTGTCTTGGCTTGAGTGTGTTTGTTTACCGGGGCTACTGCCGCTACATTTGTCCTTTGGGTGCCGCTTTGGCTGCCACCAATGTGTTGCAACGCTGGTCTTGGATACCCCGGCGCGAAGCCTGCGGCACGCCTTGTCAGACCTGCCGCCACCGCTGTGAGTACCAGGCCATAGAGCCTCAAGGCAAGGTCGATTACAGTGAGTGTTTTCAGTGTCTGGATTGCGTGTCCATTTACCAGGACGAGCAGCGATGTCTGCCCTTGATTCAGGAACGCAAAAACCCTGGCCGAGTCATTGCTATACAAACAGGAGTCAATGCATGAACACATCACGACGTCAATGCTTGCGCTGGGGATCCAGCTTGATGGCCGCCGGAGTGATCGGGCAGGGCGCTTTCGCAGGAGTGGCAGACCGTCAACTGGTGTGGCGCGAACGCGCACTCATAGGCTTTGGCACCAGCTTGTGGTTGCGTGCCGCACACGACAATGCCGATCAATTAGAGCTTGCACTGAATGACGCGGTCAAAGCCATTCGTGGTGTGGAAACAGACATGAGTTTGTTCAACCCGGACAGCGCTGTGTCGCGCCTGAACCGTGACGGTGTTTTGCATCAACCCTCGGCGCAACTTTTGTCTGTCTTGAGTTTGGCGCGGCACGTGTCTGCGCGCAGCCAAGGTGCGTTTGATGTGACGGTTCAACCTTTGTGGAATGTCTGGTCACAAGCACAAGCCGCCGACTCTTTGCCGGATCACAAGCAGTTGCAGCGCCAACTCAAGTTGGTGAACTGGCGTGCCTTGGAAGTCAGTGCGAACAGCCTGCGTTTGAACACACGAGGTATGGGTATTTCATTGAATGGCATTGCCCAGGGCTATGCGGCTGATCTGGTGCGTTCTGTGTTGCAGTCGCATGGCGTCATGCATGCGCTGATTGACACCGGTGAGACCGCCACACTGGGTCAGGCACCCGGTGACAAGCCTTGGCGTTTCGGCATAGAAAGTACCTCACGTGTCAAAACGTCTCAACCTGAAATGACGGCAGACGGACGGGCCATGGCGACCTCTTCAGATGCACACACGGCATTCACACCAGACCATGCGCACCACCATATTTTCAATCCGCATACCGGTGACTCACCACGCTACTGGTCGTCTGCCACGGTGATTGCGCCATCCTGCGCCATGGCCGATGCCTTGACCAAAGTATTTTTCATGTGCCCGCCGCCGCTTGTGCAGCGCACAGCCCGCGCTTGGGGCGTGGATGTGATCATGCAGGACAAAAACGGTAAGTGGATGAATACCTTGTCAAGCGCTTTGAGTTAGGCCAATTCCTTATCTAAGCATCAGCGTATGCCGCATACCAGTACGCCGGGGTCGTTATGCGCGATGTCCTGGCTGTTTTTCGCATGGGCCACGTCCATGTCGCGCGGCAGGGGAACGCCGTTTTTCACGGCCAGCACCTCGGCCATGATGCTCACCGCAATCTCTGCGGGT
>CANGCZ010000143.1 GCA_947452325.1 Comamonadaceae bacterium
TCAACCAACTCAAGGAAACAACATGTCTCTCATCAACACCGCAGTTCAACCTTTTAAAGCCCAGGCATTCCATAACGGTAAATTCGTTGAGGTGTCTGACCAAAGCTTCAAAGGCAAATGGTCTGTGCTGATTTTCATGCCTGCTGCATTTACCTTTAACTGCCCCACGGAAGTTGAAGACGCTGCCGATAACTACGCAGAATTCCAAAAAGCCGGTGCCGAGGTTTACATCATCACCACCGATACCCAGTTCGCGCACAAGGTGTGGCACGAAACATCACCAGCGGTCAGCAAAGCCAAATTCCCTCTGGTGGGTGACCCTACACACCAACTGACACGCGCCTTTGGCGTGCATATCGAAGAAGAAGGCCTGGCCTTGCGCGGCACTTTCATCATCAACCCTGAAGGTCTCATCAAAACCGCCGAAGTGCATGACAATGCCATCGCTCGCGATGTCAAAGAAACAGTTCGCAAACTCAAAGCCGCTCAGTACGTGGCCAACAACCCCGGTCAAGTTTGCCCTGCCAAATGGAACGAAGGCGCCAAAACACTGACACCGTCTCTCGACCTGGTCGGCAAAATCTAAGCAACAGGTGTTCTGCTCAAAGAGGTGCGCATCGCGCCTCTTTGCTCGGAAGCCCTGCGTTTTTTCAATGCACTGTCTGCGCTTCACGCGCTTTGAACCACGGAAGACCACACCATGCTTGACTCCCAAATGAAATCCCAGTTGCAGGCTTATTTACAAAACCTGCGTCAGCCGATCCGATTGATCGCCACTCTGGACGATAGCGCGCACAGCGCGGAGTTGCGCGAACTGCTGCAAGACATAGTCAGTCTGTCCGACAAAGTCAGTTTGGACGAGACCGGCACTGACACGCGCAAGCCTTCATTTGTGATCGCCAAGCAAGGCGAAACCCGGGGCGTGCGTTTTGCGGCCATTCCCATGGGCCATGAGTTCACCTCGCTGGTACTGGCTTTGTTGTGGACCGGAGGTCATCCGCCCAAAGTCGAACCAGAGGTGATTGAGCAAATACAAGCTTTAGACGCCGACATGAAGTTCGAGGTCTACATGTCTTTGTCTTGCCATAACTGTCCTGACGTGGTGCAGGCTGCAGCCCTGATGGCGATTTACAACCCGAGGATTGAGACCACGGTGATCGACGGCGCCTTGAACCAGGCTGAAGTCGATGCGCGTCAGGTCATGGCTGTGCCCATGGTTTATTTGAATGACCAGGTGTTCGGTTCAGGTCGAATGAGTCTGGAGGAAATCGTCGCCAAACTCGACACCCGCTCCGCCGAACGCGAAGCTGTCAAGCTCAGCCAAAAAGAAGCCTTTGATGTGCTGATCGTTGGCGGTGGTCCCGCAGGCGCGGCGGCTGCCGTTTATGCCGCACGCAAAGGCATACGCGTTGGCGTTGCGGCAGAGCGTTTCGGAGGCCAAACCAATGACACCATGGCCATTGAAAATTACATCTCTGTGCTGGAAACAGACGGCCCCAAATTTGCTGCTGCTTTGGAAGCCCAAGTGCGTCACTATGAAGTAGACATCATGAACTTGCAACGCGCTGAAAAAATTGTCCCTGCGACTGAAACCGGCGGCTTAGTCCAAGTGCACATGAGCAATGGCGGTGTTTTGAGTGCCCGCACGGTGATTTTGTCGACGGGTGCCAGATGGCGTAATGTGAACGTGCCCGGCGAGCAGGAATACAAAAACAAAGGCGTGGCTTATTGCCCGCATTGCGACGGACCGCTGTTCAAAGGTAAGCGTGTCGCAGTCATCGGCGGCGGCAACTCGGGCGTGGAAGCGGCGATTGATTTGGCCGGTGTGGTATCGCACGTGAGCTTGATCGAATTTGCTGATGCATTGAAAGCCGACGCGGTATTGGTGAGCAAACTCAAAAGCCTGTCCAACGTAGATATTCATTTGAATGCACAAACCACAGCCATCACCGGTGATGGCCAAAAGGTCAATGGTTTGAAATTCAAAGACCGCGCCACGCAGCAAGAGCAAGCGCTGGCACTAGAGGGTGTGTTTGTGCAAATCGGACTGGTGCCCAACACCGAGTTTTTGAAAGGCACTTTAGAACTCAGCCGCTTCGGTGAAATAGTGATCGACGACAAATGCCACACCAGTCTGCCTGGTGTGTTTGCTGCCGGTGATGTGACGACAGTCCCCTACAAGCAAATCGTGATTGCCGCAGGTGAGGGCGCCAAGGCTGCACTCAGTGCGTTTGATTACCTGATACGTACGCCGGTTGTTGTGGATGAGAGAGAGCATTCAATGGTGTAAACCACTATATGACTACTATTGAATTCAGAATTATTTCTGAATTCAATAAACTTTGTAATTGCGCGCAAAGTAAGTCTGCGATAAGGTTTGAGTTTTTACGGTAAGCCGCAGGACATTCAAACAGGGTGATATGAAGTTTTCAATTAAGAGGCAACAAGCTTTTGCCTTGGCCGCGATGACGGGCTTGGTTTTCTGTATCAGTTTTGCGCAAAACACGGAAGAGCCCAAGCCCCCCTTGAAAACCGGTCACCCTTTAATGGAGAGTCCGCATTCCAACCCCATAGCTATCAACGGTGATTATGTTTATGTGACGAACACGCCCTCCGGTACTGTGGATGTGATCGACCGTCGATCTGAAAAAGTGGTGGACAGAATTCATGTTGGCATAGACCCTGTGGCGATTGCCGTGCGGCCCGACGGCAAGGAAATCTGGGTTTCTAATCATGTGTCTGATTCAGTCAGCGTGATTGATTCAGACCCCAAAAGTCCAAGCTTCCATGTGGTGATTGCCACTATTCAAGATTTTGATGGTAACAAGGCCACCCGTTTTGATGAACCTGTAGGTATTGCTTTTGCAGACAATGAAAAAGCCTATGTGGCTTTATCCAGTGAAAATCAAATCGCTGTCATTAACGTCAAGGACAGGAGTATTTCAAAGCGATTGAAAATCAACGCGCAGGATCCGCGCGCTATCACCGTGAAAAACGGAAAGTTATTCGTGATTCCGTTTGAATCCGGTAACCGAACTCAGTTATCCGGTGGCAATAAAACGAATAAAACACCTGATGGGTTAGTGACATTTGATGCGTTTGAGCACTTTGTAAAAAATAACAATGTCTTATCCGCTGGTTACGTAGAAGACATAGTCAAACACTTCAAACAACCGGATGTTGATCTTTATGTATTCAACACATACAGCGACAACCTGATTGAAACTTATAGTTCCTTGGGCACATTGCTCTACGGTATTGATGTTGATTCAAACGCCAATGTTTACATCACTCAAACCGACGCTCGCAACGATGCCAATGGCAAAGCTGGAACCAAAAAGCATAATTTATCTCACCTTGAGAACCGACCCTACCTGAACCAGATCAGTAAATTAAGCCCCATACCTGATGACGCGAACAACAGAGATGTTCACGCTTTAAAACCAAGGCTGATTGAACTGGAACCTCTGCCGTCCAAGCAACCCGAAAAAAATGCTGCCTTGGCCACGCCTTATGGCGTCAAAGTCACTGCAGACGGAAAAACAATCATCGCTACCGCCTCCGGTTCGAATCTGGTTTTTGCCATGGACGCCACAACAGAGGCTGTGTTGTCAAGAGCAACTGTGGGTGCTGGTCCGGTAGGCCTGGTGCTGGATGAATCTGCACCAAAGCAAATCTATGCTTGGGTTTACAACGCGTTTGACAATACAGTCAGTAAAGTCAATATGCAGGACGTTACAAAAATCAAAACTGAAACATCTATTGCTTTGGATGATCCTACCGAACTCTCAGTCAAAAAGGGCAGGCAGTATTTCAACAGCGCAGCTGTTTCCACCACCGGTACATTTTCATGCGCAAGTTGTCACCCAAACGGCCATATCGACCAATTAATATGGGTGCTTGACACGCCTATCGTGGATTTTGGTAAGCAAATTCAACCCAGATCTACCATGCCCATCAGAGGCTTGCGAGACACGGAACCATTCCACTGGGACGGTACTCAAGGGGATCCTTATGGCGGGATGAACAGTACCAAGTTAAGAGGCTGGGGCAAGCCGAATTGCACGCAGCAAGACCCGATATCGTGTATCAAATATTTGATAGATGGCAATATTTCTACAACCATGAAATTGACTAAAGCTGATAAGCCTGAACCAAGCCCGCTTAGCAATGAACAAGTCAAAGACATGGCGATTTACAATTTGAGCGTTCCCTACCCGCCAGCTCCTAAGCGTCCTTACGATAATGTATTGAATTCAACAGCTAAAAAAGGGTTTGAGTTATTTCATATTAAAGGCGATAACAACCCGATTCATTCAATGCCCAATGTGTGCGGCAATTGCCATAGATTTCCTTTCCTCACAAGCACAAAAACAAAAGATCCTTTGATCGGTATGGATGCTCCGACTTGGCGCGGTGCTTACGACAGGCATATGATTTTGCCGCAAGGCCGTATGAACATCATAGATTTTCCTTGGATTGAGAACATTGCCAAAGGCGGCAGAGATGAATTCAAAATTTGGCAATTGAGTTGGAGTGGCAGCGCTGGCCCTAGGCATGAGTTTGACCCTATCTGGAACATGGTGCTTGAGGGGAGTACTGGTTTTGCTGGAGCCTTTGCCAGACAAATAACCTTGAATCAATTCAATTTTGAAGATGGTTTGACAACTGATTTATTGTCTGCGCTTGAGAGTGCTGCCGCACAAGAAACAGTGGTTTTAGAGGCTGAAGGCGTTTTTGTTGACGGTGTATCTGTCCGTAAATTTGAAATGCAATTTGATGCGACTTATAAAGGCGGCGTCTACATTGAGAAAACCGTCGACAGAAAGTATCACACCCGGTCAGATTTAATCAAGCTGGCTGAACAAGGCAAATGCATAGCCACATTCACGGCGCGGCATGGTGCAAAAGCTGATTTATTCAAATACCCTCAGCCAGCCATATGGTCA
>CANGCZ010000144.1 GCA_947452325.1 Comamonadaceae bacterium
GAGTTGAAGTCATCCACACCGTAAGCAGGCGCGCTGTGCACAATACCCGTGCCGTCTGCGTCGGTGGCGTAGTCCGCCAAATACACAGGTGCGGTGCGCTGATAGGCCGCGTCCACATGCGACAGCGGGTGATGGAATTCGATCAAGTCCAGCGCCTGGCCTTTGCATGTGGCTACGGCCTTGCCGCTGAGTTGCCAGCGTTCTAAACATTTCTCCACCAACGATTCGGCACACACAAAGTAGCCGCGCTCGGTGTCGACCAAAGCGTAGGTCAATTCGGGATTCAGGTTGAGCGCTTGGTTGGCGGGTATGGTCCACGCGGTGGTGGTCCAGATGACCGCAAACGCTTCTTTGTCCAACTTGGACATACCGAAAGCTTTGGCCAGTTTGTCGGGTTGTGCGCATAAAAACGCCACATCCAAGGTGTCACTTTTTTTGTCTGCGTATTCAATTTCGAATTCAGCCAATGACGAACCGCAATCGAAACACCAATAGACCGGCTTCAAGCCACGGTAGACAAAACCGCGTTCGATCACGCGCTTGAAGGCGCGGATTTCTCCGGCTTCGTTGGCGAAGTCCATGGTTCGGTAAGGACGCTCCCAGTCGCCGAGCACGCCTAAGCGTTTGAAGTCTTCGCGTTGCTGGTCGATTTGCTCGGTGGCAAACGCGCGGCTTTTGGCCTGCATATCGTCACGCGACAGTTTGCGGCCATGCAGTTTTTCGATGGCGTTTTCAATCGGCAAACCGTGGCAGTCCCAGCCGGGGATGTATTGCGCATCAAAACCGGCCAATTGGCGGCTTTTGACGATCATGTCTTTCAAGACTTTGTTCAGCGCATGGCCGATATGCAATTTGCCATTGGCGTACGGCGGGCCGTCGTGCAGCACGAACAGCGGCTGGCCGTGACGCTCCACGCGCAATTGTTTGTACAAACCTTGCTCGGTCCAGTTTTTGGCCCAGGCCGGTTCGCGTTTGGGCAGGTCGCCGCGCATGGGGAAGGGTGTGTCGGGCAGGTTCAGCGTGGCGCGGTAATCGGTGGTGTTTGCGTCGGTCATGTCAATTCAGTATCAAGGTATTCGAATGGATTCGGGATTGAGGCTGCGGCATCCGGTGCAGCTGTCAGTGGATGTAAGAGACGCGGGGCAAGGTGCGTCGTGCAGGCCCTGTCAAATTCGGGCAGCCAGCCAGGCGCGTGCGTCCTCGCAGTCGCGCTGAATACCTTGGTTCAAGGCGTCCATGCTCTCGTACTTGAGTTCGTCATGTAATTTATGCAGCAGTTCCACGCGTATGAGTTTACCGTAGCCCCCCTCTGCACCCAAGGTGGCAGGCCAGTCTAGGCAATGGGTTTCCAGCAGCACGCGCCCGCCGTTGACATCGTTCGCATCCAAAGAAGGGCGCACACCGAAATTGGCCACACCGGGCAGCGGTTTGTCACTCAAACCATGGACAAGTGCCACAAAAATTCCGCTAGCCGCCGGTTTGTTGTGGGCAAACCGCAGGTTCAAGGTCGGGCAATTCAATTCGCGCCCGAGTTTGCGCCCGTGCACCACATGGCCGGACAAGGCGTAAGGGCGACCCAGCAGCAGAGCGGCTTGGCGCATATCGCCAGCGGCCAGCGCCTGACGCACTGCCGAACTCGACACCCGCACACCGGTCACGCCGGGTTTGTCTACCGAAGGCGGCTCGGAGATTTCATAACTGTTCATGCGCGCGACTTCAAAGCCCAGCGCTTGACCGCTGCGCGACAGTGAGGCGTAGTCACCTGCGCGTTTGGCGCCATAGCAAAAGTCGTCGCCGACCAGTACATAGCGCGCGCCCAGGCCTTGCACCAGCATCTGCTGCACAAAATCGTCCGGGCTGAGAGAGGCCAGCGTCTGGTTGAATGGCAACACCACACATTGGGCGATGCCGCAGGCTTGCAGTTCGGCCAGCTTGTCTCGCAACGTGGCGATGCGGGCCGGGGCCATGTCGGGTTTGTTCAATTGACCGGCAAAGAAATCGCGCGGATGCGGTTCGAAGGTCATCACGCATGACGGCACACCGCGCTGGCGCGCTTCGTTGTGCAACAAAGCCAGCATGGCTTGATGACCTCGGTGCACACCATCGAAATTGCCGATGGTCAGCGCGCATGAAGCGGCCAGCCCAGGGTGGTGAATGCCTCTGAAAATTTGCATGGGTACAGGCGTGGTGTCAAAGAGCCGTCTTGGAAACAAGGTATATTGTCGTGGATTGACGTCAGTGCTCGCTTATCTCATTGGAGGTGAATGTTGAAGGTCTTGAAGCTGTCTGCCCAAGGGTTGCCGCAATCCTGGATATCGCTCGAACAAGCCGTCACGCATTACGCGGCGGGCGAGGTGCGCTGGGAAGCCGGTGCCGAAGTTGCGGTTTACCGTGGCGGCTATAACGCAGTCACCGGCATACAGTCCAAAATCGTCATCAACAGCATCATCGGCACCAAAGGCGTGCCGCGCATCAATCCCTTCGATTTGAAACCGGGATTGACCAACAGCAAACTCTTCGCCCGCGACCGCAATCTGTGTGCTTACTGCGGCGACGATTTCCACGAAACCGACCTGACCCGCGAGCACATCATTCCCTTCGGCCAGCACGGTCAGGACACATGGATGAATGTGGTCACCGCCTGCAAAACCTGTAACCACCGCAAAGCCAACCGCACGCCCGAGCAGGCCCGCATGCCTCTGCTGTACACGCCCTACACCCCTACGTTGTGGGAAGACTTTATTTTGCGCAACCGCCGCATACTGGCCGACCAGATGGAATTTTTGATGGCGCATTTGCCGCGTAATTCGAGGTTGGCGGCTTAAAAAACACTCAGTCTGTGAGTTTTTGAAATCGGGGTCTGCGCAAGCCGTCCACCACCACCTCTTCGGTAAACATGACATACGGCCTGACCCACAGACCTTGTTCACCGTACAGCGCTTTGTAAAGCACCAGCGGTTCCAGTGTTTCGCTGTGTCGCACCACGCCTAACACCTCGTAATCCAGTTGTTTGTAATGCCGGTAGCGCCCGGCGGGCAGTTTTGGCAAGGGCGGCAGGTCGGTGTCAGACATGGGACTTTAAGAATATTTCTATCGCCTGCGGGTAGATCACATGCTCTTGCGTCAACACGCGCGCGGCCAAAGTGTCTGCGCTGTCATCTGGCAACACAGGCACCACAGCTTGCGCCAATATTGGGCCGTGGTCTAACTCGGTGGTCACCTGGTGCACGGTGGCACCTGCAAACCTGCAACCTGCGTCAATCGCGCGTTGATGAGTATGCAATCCCGCAAACGCGGGCAACAGCGAGGGGTGGATATTCAGCAAGCGTCCCTCGTAGTGCACCACAAAGCCCGGTGTGAGTATGCGCATGAAACCTGCGAGCACCACAAGTGTCGGTTCATAGCTGTCAATGGTTTGTCGCAACACGTCGTCGAACGCGGTGCGCGGATCCGGCCGGTCGGCAAACGCGGTGTGATCCACCACTTGGGTGGTCAAACCCATGTTGGAAGCGAGTTGCAAACCGCGCGCATCTGGCCGGTTGCTGATGACGGCGGCAATCCGCGCATTCAGCTTTTCTTCCCACTGATGAAGCACTGCGGCGCGGGCAATCGCCAGCATATTAGAGCCACCACCTGAAATCAGAACCACAATGTTTTTCATTCAAAGGATTATGACCATTGCATGGGCTTGTTTCCAGCTTTGAGGCAAAATCGCACGGTCGTGCTAAAACACGTTTCGGGTCAATCAAAACCGCATCAGCACCCTCGGAGAATTCACATGGATCTGGCATTCACGCCTGAAGAACAGGCATTTCGCGAAGAAGTGCGCGCCTGGGTCAAAGCCCATTTGCCCGAAGCGATTTCACACAAAGTACATAACGCCCAGCGCCTGACACGCGAGGATATGCAAGCTTGGGCGCTGATTTTGGGCGCCAAAGGCTGGCTGGGTTACGGCTGGCCCAAAGAATTCGGCGGACCGGGTTGGAATGCGGTGCAAAAACATTTGTTTGAAGAAGAATGCGCTTTGGCCGGTGCGCCGCGCGTGATTCCTTTCGGCCCGGTGATGGTGGCTCCCGTCATCATGGCGTTTGGCAACGCTGAACAACAGCAACGCTTTTTGCCCGGCATCGCCAGCGGCAAAGTCTGGTGGAGCCAGGGCTACAGCGAGCCCGGTTCAGGTTCGGACTTGGCGTCTTTGAAAACCCGCGCCGAGCGCGTAGGCGACAAATACATTGTCAACGGCCAAAAAACCTGGACCACCTTAGGTCAGTTCGGCGAATGGATTTTTTGTCTGGTGCGCACCAGCACCGAAGGCAAACCGCAGACCGGTATTTCGTTTTTACTGATCGACATGAAGTCACCCGGCGTCAGCGTTCGCCCCATCAAGTTGCTTGACGGCGAATGCGAGGTCAACGAAGTCTGGTTTGACAATGTGGAAGTGCCCGCCGAGAACCTGATCGGTCAGGAAAACAAAGGCTGGGATTACGCCAAATATTTGCTGGCGCACGAGCGCACCAATATCGCTGACGTGAACCGCGCCAAGCGCGAACTCGAGCGCTTAAAACGCATCGCCAAAGCCGAAGGCGTGTTTGATGACATGCGTTTTCGCGATGAAATCGCCAAGCTGGAAGTGGACATCATTGCGTTAGAGATGATGGTGTTGCGCGTGCTGAGCGCCGAGAAATCCGGCAAACAATCGCTGGACATTGCAGGTTTGCTGAAAATTCGCGGCTCTGAAATACAGCAGCGTTACAGCGAACTCATGATGCTGGCCGCCGGGCCTTTCAGCCTGCCGTTTATTTTCGAAGCCATGGATGCAGGCTGGCAGGGCGACCATGTAGGCGCGGCGCATTGCGCACCGCTGGCCTCCACCTATTTCAATATGCGCAAAACCACGATTTACGGCGGCTCCAACGAAGTGCAACGCAACATCGTCGCCAA
>CANGCZ010000145.1 GCA_947452325.1 Comamonadaceae bacterium
AACGTGGATTTTTCCGGTCTGGATAAAACCATGGCGGTGTTCCAGGCCTGCATGGAATTACCCGCTTTTCAGCAGGCCCAGCCCAGCGCCTGTCCTGACTTTGAAGCCTGAATTACCGCTTTGGCAGGGTGCCCGGCTGTTTTGTTCCAAACGAAGCGGCGGCATTTCTTCGGGTTCGTATGACAGCCTGAATCTGGGTGACCATGTCGGCGATGACCCGGAGAAGGTCGCCATCAACCGCCAGCGCTTAGCCCTTCTGTGGGGCGCGCGGCCTGTATTCATGCAACAGGTTCACGGCACAGCCTTGGTATGCATAGATTCCATCTCAGAGGAACAGACACCGCAAGCCGACGCCTGTTGGAGCACTCAGTCAGGTCTTGCCTGCACCATCATGGTGGCCGACTGTCTGCCCGTGCTTTTTCACCTGCCCGGCGCCAGGGTGGTGGCCGCCGCCCATGCCGGTTGGCGCGGTTTGGCCGCAGGCGTCTTGGAGAACACGCTGGCGCGTTTGGCCACATTGGGTCAAGTGCAAGATGTGCAAGTCTGGCTGGGCCCTTGCATTGGCCCTGGCGCGTTTGAGGTGGGCAAAGACGTTGTGCACGCCTTTTGTGCGTCAAACGCTGACGCGCAAATGGGTTTTGCCCGCAGCCAATCGCCCGGAAAGTACCTCGCTGACTTGGCTTGGCTGGCCCGACAGCGGCTTCGTCAATTTGGCGTGACACAAATACATGGCAATGACAGCAGCCCGGCTTGGTGCACTTATACCCAGACGGCAACGTATTTTTCTCACCGGCGTGATGGTGTGAGCGGCAGATTTGCAGCAGGCATCGCTTTAGTTTGAATTTGTCAGTGAATTGTCGGGCTTGATGGCTTAAGATGATTCTCAAATCCCTTATATCTACAAGCTCATGAAGTCACTCCCTGTTTTGAGTTTTCCGCCTGAACAACTTGCCAAGTTGCAAACGGATTACGCCAAGGAAATGCAGCAACTCTGGCAGCAGGGCCTACAGACCAATCCGGTACTCAAAGACAGACGATTCGCTGGTGAGGCTTGGCAGCACAACCCGGTGGCTGCTTTCAACGCCGCTATGTATTTACTGAATGCCCGCACACTCATGTCCATGAGCGACATGGTTGACACAGACGAAAAAACCCGCGCCCGCATCCGTTTTTCTGTCGAGCAATGGGTGGCTGCGGCTGCTCCCAGCAACTTCTTGGCATTCAATGCCGAGGCGCAGCAAAAAGCCATAGACACCAAGGGCGAGAGCATTGTGCAAGGCCTGCAAAACATGTTGCATGACATGCGACAAGGCCATGTGTCGATGACGGACGAGAGTCAATTCGAGGTTGGAAAAAACGTGGCCGCCAGCGAAGGCGCGGTTGTGTTTGAGAACGAGATTTTTCAACTGATTGAGTACAAGCCGCTGACGCCCAAGGTGTTTCAGCGCCCGTTTTTGCTGGTACCGCCTTGCATCAACAAGTTTTATATCCTGGATTTGCAACCGGCGAATTCATTCATTCGCCACCTGGTGGCTCAAGGTCACCGCACCTTTGTCGTCAGCTGGCGCAACCCGGATGCCAGCATGCACCACACCACCTGGGACGACTATGTCGACAAAGGGGTGATACAGGCCATTGAAGTGGCGCGCCAAATTGCCAATATGCCGCAGGTCAACGCCTTGGGCTTTTGCGTCGGCGGCACACTGTTGACCAGTGCTTTGGGCGTACTGGCTGCGCGCGGCCAAGACCCGGTGGCCAGCGCCACTTTGTTAACCACGCTGGTTGATTTCACTGACGTGGGCGTGCTCGATGTGTTCATAGACGAGCCGTTTGTACAGTACCGCGAAGCCCAGTTTTCGCAAGGCGGTTTGATGGCAGGACGCGACATGGCGTCCACTTTCAGCTTTTTGCGCCCCAATGATCTGGTGTGGAACTATGTGGTCGGCAACTACCTCAAGGGCGAAACACCGCCGCCGTTTGATTTGCTTTATTGGAACAGCGATGCCACCAATTTGCCGGGCCCTTTGTACGCTTGGTATTTGCGCCAGACTTATCTGGAAAACAACCTGGTCAAACCCGGCAAGGCGGTGATTTGCGGCGAAAAAATCGATTTGCGCAAAGTGGATTTGCCGGTTTACATCTACGGTTCGCGCGAAGACCACATCGTGCCCATCACCGCGGCTTATGCGTCTACGCAAGTGTTGCCCGGCCCCAAGCGCTTTGTCATGGGCGCATCCGGTCATATTGCAGGCGTGATCAATCCGCCTGCTTCTGGCAAACGCAGCCATTGGCTGGCCAAGTCAAACGATTTCCCCAAGTCCGCTGATGAATGGATAGCCAAGGCTGAAGAAAAACCCGGCAGCTGGTGGCCTGACTGGTACGCCTGGTTGAAAAAGCACGCCGGTCAACCCATCGCAGCTCCCAAAAACTACGGCAGAGGCAAATACAAAGCCATAGAACCCGCGCCCGGCCGTTACGTCAAAGCCAAAGCCGGCTGATCCCCCTTTTCAAAACCATCTGAGGAAGACAAACCATGAGTCAAAAAATTGCATACGTCACCGGCGGCATGGGCGGCATCGGTACCGCCATTTGCCAGCGCCTGCACAAAATGGGCTACAAAGTCATCGCCGGTTGCGGCCCAAGCCGCGACTTTGACAAATGGCTGGGCGAGCAAGAAGCCCTGGGTTACACCTTTTACGCATCGGTCGGCAACGTGGCCGATTGGGAATCCACCACCGCCGCTTTCACCAAAGCCGTTGAGCAGCACGGCATCATTGATGTGCTGGTGAACAACGCAGGTATCACTCGCGACCGCATGTTCCTGAAAATGACCCCCGAAGACTGGAAGGCCGTCATCGACACCAATTTGAACGCCATGTTCAACGTGACCAAGCAAGTGGTGCCGGGCATGGTGGAAAAAGGCTGGGGCCGCATCATTCAAATCTCATCGGTGAACGGTGAAAAAGGCCAGTCCGGTCAAACCAATTACTCGGCGGCCAAAGCCGGTATGCACGGTTTCACCATGGCATTGGCACAGGAAATGGCCAACAAAGGCGTGACCGTCAACACCGTCAGCCCGGGCTACATCGGCACCGACATGGTCAAAGCCATCAAGCCTGAAATTCTGGACAAAATCGTTGCCACCATCCCGGTCAAACGTCTGGGCACGCCCGAAGAAATCGGCTCCATCGTCGGCTGGCTGGCCGGTGATGAATCAGGCTTTACCACCGGTGCAGATTTCTCCTGCAACGGCGGTTTGCACATGGGATAAAGCCCATGAAAGCCGCTTGGTACGAAAAAAACGGCACCGCCCGCGATGTGATGATCGTCGGCGAACAGCCCACTGCGCAACCCGCTGCCGGCGAGGTTCGGGTGGCTTTGCATTGCAGCGGCGTCAATCCGTCTGACGTCAAGTCGCGCACCGCGCGCCCGCTGGGCGGCCCGCTGGTCATTCCTCACAGCGACGGCGCAGGCATTATTGATGCCGTGGGCGAGGGCGTTGACGCATCCCGCATAGGCGAACGCGTCTGGACCTGGAACGCGCAATGGCAACGCCCGTTCGGCACCGCCGCCCAGTTTGTCTGTCTGCCATCTGCCCAGGCTGCCTCGTTGCCTGATGAAGTGTCGTTCCAGACCGGTGCCTGCATGGGCATACCGGGTTTGACGGCTTTGCAAGCGGTTCGCATCGCCGGTGACGTGACCAAACAAACCGTGCTGGTCACAGGCGCTTCTTCAGCGGTAGGTCATTACGTCACGCAAATGCTCAAACGCTTGGGCGCCAAAGTCATAGGCACGGTAGGTTCTGAGGCCAAGGCCGCGCATGCCAAAGCCGCCGGTGCAGACCATTGCCTCTTTTACAAAACCGAAGACGTGGTCGCCCGGGTCAAGGAGTTGACCGGCGGCAAAGGCGTGGACACCATCATCGACATGGATTTTTCCACCACGGTTCAGTGGATGGCACAAGGCGTGTTGCGCCCGCACGGGCACCTGGTCTGTTACGGCTCTAACCCGCCCATGGACATTCCCGTCAATTTCCGAGCCATGTTGTTCAACTCGTTCACCCTGAGTTTCTTTCTGGTCTATGACTTGCCAGAAGATCAGCGCGAGCCCTGCGTCTATATCTTGAATGCCATGTTGAAAAACAAGCAATTGATTCACAGCATTGGCGCCGAGTTCAGTCTGGACCAAGTGGTGCAAGCGCATGAAACCGTGGAAGCAGGAAAAACCATTGGCAATGTGGTGATCAACATCGCGCATTGAGCACAGGCAGGCGCTTCGCACAGGCAGCGTGGCGCCGGGTTGGATCGGACGTCGTATTTTTTGTCATGAAAAAGACCATTGCCCTTTTTTTGCATCACCCGACCTGTTCCACCGATTCGGTCAACGGCGTGATCGCCGCTTTGTCGCCCATGGCGCGCATCAAACTGTTTACCCGGCACAAGGTGGCAGAGGGTTTTTTTGATGACGTGGACCTGGTGGTATTTCCCGGCGGGGACGGCGAAGCCACCGCGTTTCGCAGCGTGCTCAAACCCAATCTCGCCGAAGTTCAGGCCTTTATGCAACGCGGCGGCAAGTACCTGGGCATTTGCATGGGCGCGTATTGGGCAGATGCCTATTACTTCAATTTACTCAAGAGCACGCGTTGTGTGCAATACATCAAGCGGCCCAAAGCAGAGATCCGTTCGTCCTACGGCACCACTGCTGAGGTGAACTGGCGCGGCCAGTCACAACGCATGTATTTTTACGACGGCCCCACTTTCATCGGCGGCAGCTTTGACACCGTCGCCAGCTACGCCAATGGCGACCCCATGGCCGTTGTGCAAGGAACGGTAGGCTTGGTCGG
>CANGCZ010000146.1 GCA_947452325.1 Comamonadaceae bacterium
GGCCTTCGCTGACGATGACTTCCACCGCCTGGGTTTGAAATGATTTGCCCAATTGAATACCGAGCAACAGGTCGCCTTGTGCGGAATTGAGGTAGACCGGGCTGACCACTCTGCTGCCGTCTCTGCGCAGGCAAGGCTGTAGGCTTTGCATCAGGCTGTTCAGGCTAGACAAACTGGTGCTGTCAATCGTGCCAGAAAACTCCACCACGTCTAAGCTGCCACTCGCGCAATCTGGGAACTTCAAACGGCTTAGACGGGCTTGAAACAAATCGCCTTGAATGGAATTGACCAATTGCATTTGGGAACCGGGGTAGCCATAGGAGTTAGAACCTATGACAACGTGAAAAGGCACTTCCTGCTGGGCCTGACGCGGATGGACGCAGCCGAGCATTGCCAATAAAAGCAGCAAGCCCAGCATTCGCAGAGTGGGAAACATCATGGTTGACCTTGAGAAGAATGTAAATTTGTTGACCTCTTCTTGGTCGACACCGTCACTGAAAACTTGAGTTCACAGGCCTGTCTGAGCGAGTGCCAGCGACAGGCCTGCGATGACTGGTCAGTGAACCACCATTAACGTGAACGGGAAGACATAAGCTTGCAGTGTCACCAGAATACCCACCAGACAGGCCAGAGCGATGGAGTGGAAAAACACATAACGCAGGATGTCGCCTTCGTGGTTGAACCAGCGCGTAGCGGTAGAGGCCACCACAATCGACTGGGCATCGACCATCTTGCCCATGACGCCGCCTGAACTGTTGGCCGCGCCCATGAGGTTGGGCGACAAACCGAGTTGCTCGGCCGCGACTTTTTGCATGCCGCCGAACAACACGTTCGATGCCGTGTCCGAACCGGTCAAGGCCACACCCAGCCAGCCCATCAAAGTACCAAAGAACGGGTAGAGCACGCCGGTATTGGCAAACGCCAGGCCAAGTGTGGTGTCGGTGCCAGAATAACGTGTGAGCGATCCCAGCGCCAACATCAAAACAATAGTCAGCAGCGAGTACCGCACCAGCCACAAGGTGTTAAAGAAAATCCGCACGAGTTGCAGCGGGTTGTACTTCATGACCAAGCCGCCGACGATGGCTGACAGCAAAATGCCGGTGCCGGTGGCCGACAACAGATTCAGTGTGTAAATCGCTGCTTCTGTTTTGGGTGCAGGCACCACAGGCGGCATTTTTTCAATCAGGTTGTGCAAACCTTCCAGCGGAAACTTGGGCGCAAAAATGCTGTTCCAAAATTCTTTGACCGGAGGCAGGCCCCAAATAAAGATGAAAACGGTGAGGATCGCCCATGGTGTCCACGCGCGGATGATGTCTGCACGTGAATGGGTGGCGTGAACTTTGGCTGCAGGTTGGCCTGCGCCGCCGTCTTCTTCATGGCCTTTGAGTGATACCGATGTCCATATTTCGGCGGGTTGCCATACTTTCAGAAAGCCGACCAAGCAAGTCATGGACACCACAGCAGCTATCACGTCAACCAGCTCTGGGCCTATGTAGTTGGAAACCAAGAATTGCATGATGGCAAAACTCGCGCCGGTGACCAAAATGGCAGGCCAGATTTGCATCATGGCGCGGCGTCCGGCGAACGCCCAAATCAACCAGAAGGGAACCAGCAAAGAGAAGAACGGCAATTGGCGGCCCACCATGGCAGACACGGCCATGGCGTCGTAACCGTGCACCTTTGCCAAGGTCAGAATAGGCGTACCCAATGCGCCGAAAGCCACTGGCGCCGTGTTGGCGATCAATGACAAACCGGAAGCCGCCAGCGGTGAAAAACCCAGACCGATCAAAATGGCGGCGGTCACGGCCACCGGTGTGCCAAAGCCGGCAGCGCCTTCAAAGAATGCGCCAAATGCAAATGCGATCAACACCTGTTGCAATCGACGGTCTTCAGTGATGCCGGCGATAGAGTCTTGCAAAATTTTGAAGCTGCCGTTTTGTTCAGTCAGTTGGTGCAGGAAGATGATGTTGAGCACGATCCAGCCGATAGGCAACAAACCTGTCAATCCGCCAAACAGGGCTGCATTCGCAGCCATGCTGACAGGCATGCCATAGGTGAAGATAGCCACAGCCAAGGCGGCGATCAAACCGGCAGCGGCTGCAATATGTGCTTTCATGTGCAGAAAACCCAAGCCGACCAACATGACAACCACAGGAATGGCCGCCAATAAGGTAGATAAAACCATGCTGCCCATCGGGTCGTATATTTGTTGCCAAGTCATCGTATGGTCTCCGAACGCAAAAACGAAAATTATAGGAAGAACAGCCAAAGGGTTTTCCTATCCCACTGAGAAACTGAGGAAATAATGATTGAACGCACTTTATTCAGCCCGGAGCACGAATCCTTTCGTGACAGTTTCAAGCGATTCATGAACGCTGAAATCGCTCCATTCCATGCGGCTTGGGAAACGCAAGGCCATGTGGACAAAGCGGTTTGGGGCAAAGCCGGGGCTTTGGGGTTCCTCAACATGAGCATGCCCTCTCTGTACGGCGGTGCAGATGCGGACAAATTGTTTTCCATTGTTCAAATTGAAGAACTGAGTGCGGCCGGATTCAGTGGCATCGGTTATGTGCTTCATTCCGAAATCGTCTCGCCTTATGTTTTGCATTACGGCACACCACAGCAAAAGCAAACTTACCTGCCGCGCTTGTCAAGCGGCGAAATGGTTGGCGCGATTGCCATGACAGAACCGGCGGCAGGCAGTGATTTGCAAGGCATTCAAACGACGGCGAGTTTGCAGGCCGACGGCAGTTATGTGTTGAATGGCAGCAAAACCTACATCACCAATGGCTGGCATTCGGACCTGGTGATTGTGGTGGCCAAGACCAACCCTGCAGCCGGTGCCAAGGGCACGAGTTTGTTTTTGGTGCAAGCCGACACGCCCGGCTTCACCAAGGGCAAGCCTTTGCACAAGCTGGGCTTAAAAGCCCAAGATACCTGCGAATTGTTTTTTGATAATGTGCACTTAGCGGCTGACAGCCTGCTGGGCGGCGCCGATTTTTTGAACCGGGGTTTTATTTGCCTGATGGAGCAATTGCCTTGGGAGCGTTTGCAAATTGCGATTGGCGCGGTGGCGGCGGCGCAAGCGGCCATTGGCTGGACATTGGATTTTGTCAAGCAACGCCACGTTTTCGGCCAACCCGTTGCGTCTTTTCAAAACACCCGCTTCAAACTGGCCGAGTTGCAAACCGAGGTTCAAATAGCGCGTGTGTTTGTCGACAAATGCACAGAGTTGTTATTGCAAGACAAACTCGATACGGCCACTGCCAGCATGGCGAAATACTGGACCACCGATTTGCAGTGCAAAGTCATGGACGAGTGTGTGCAACTGCACGGCGGCAGCGGCTTCATGTGGGAGTACCCGATCACGCGCGCTTATGCGGATGCGCGTGTACAACGCATATACGGCGGTACCAATGAAATCATGAAAGAAGTCATCACCCGCAGCATGGGTCTGGGATTGAAATAAAACGCGTGTTCAGCTCAGGCTCAGGGTGTGCAATTCAAACTCGCCTTTGGCCCGGTCTGCAAAATAACAGCGCAGTGTTTCTTTGACGGTGCGAAAAGCCAGGTCATCCCAGGGTATGTCCGCTTCGCTGAATAAACGGGCTTCCTGGGTTTCATGACCGGGGTTGAACTCCGGGCTTTGCAAAGCCGCCCGGAAAAAAAAGTGCACTTGCCCCACGCGCGGCACGTCAATGATGGAGAAAAGCTGTTGCATTTCGATTTGTGCCCCGGCTTCTTCATCGGTTTCGCGCGCCGCGCCCTCGGCCAGGGTTTCGCGCAATTCCATGAAGCCTGCGGGCAAGGTCCAAAAGCCTTTGCGCGGCTCGATGTTGCGCTTACACAGCAACACCTGGTCATGCCAAACCGGAACAGTACCGACCACGTTCAACGGGTTTTCGTAATGCACGGTGTGACACGCCGGGCAGACCGCACGAATTCGCGTGTCGCCGTCATCCGGCAGCCGTTGAACCACGGCTGTGCCGCAGTTTTTGCAATGTTTGATCGAAGCCGGGCCGGAGTGGGTCATGGGGTGTTGAGGTATCTGGGGCAAATCGTGCCCGTAAGGCCTTGAGTTTAGGGCAGTCTCAGGCGGCGGGCGGGCTGATTGGCGTTATCCTTGCTGCATGAAATTGCATAACTACTTCCGCTCCTCCGCTTCCTTCAGGGTGCGAATCGCCTTGGCGCTCAAAGGTTTGTCTTACGACTATGTTCCGGTACATCTGGCCAAGGGCGAGCAACTCCAAGACAGCTTCACCAGCCTGAACAGCGATGCACTGGTTCCCATGCTGGAAATTGACGGTCTGCGCCTGACCCAGTCGCTGGCCATCATGGAGTACCTGGAAGAAACCCGAGCTGCGCCTGCGTTGCTGCCAGTCGATGCCCCCGGTCGCGCGCGAGTCAGGGCGTTGTCTCAATCGATTGCCTGCGAAATCCATCCGCTGAACAATTTGAGAGTATTGAAATACCTGAGCAATACCCTCAAGCTGGATGAGGACAGCAAAAACACCTGGTACCGCCATTGGGTGCGGTTGGGCTTGCAAGCATTTGAGCAACAACTGTCGCATTCGCCGTCGGGAGCGTTTTCCCACGGAAACACGCCAGGCATGGCCGATTGCGTGCTGGTGCCGCAAATATTCAACGGCAAACGCTTTAACGTGGATTTTTCCGGTCTGGATAAAACCATGGCGGTGTTCCAGGCCTGCATGGAATTACCCGCTTTTCAGCAGGCCCAGCCCAGCGCCTGTCCTGACTTTGAAGCCTGAATTACCGCTTTGGCAGGGTGCCCGGCTGTTTTGTTCCA
>CANGCZ010000147.1 GCA_947452325.1 Comamonadaceae bacterium
AATTCGCAAAAACGATATTCTGATTCACCAGCCTTTCGAGTCTTTTGCAGGCATATTGGATTTTCTCAAAGAAGCGGTCAACGACCCCAAAGTTCTGGCGATCAAACAAACCATTTACCGCACCGGCAGTGATTCGGCGTTGATGGATTTGTTGCGCGAAGCCGTGTTGCGCGGCAAGGAAGTCACAGCGGTGGTGGAGATCAAAGCGCGGTTTGACGAAGAAGCCAACATCAATTGGGCCGAACGCCTGGAGTCCATAGGCGCGCAAGTGGTTTATGGCGTGGTGGGCTTGAAAACCCACGCCAAGATGTTGCTGGTGACGCGTCGCGAGGCAGGCAAGCTGGTGCGCTATGCGCATTTGTCCACCGGCAATTACAACGTACGCACCGCCAAGCTGTACACAGACATCAGCTTTTTGACCGTGAATCCCGAGATCACCGCAGACATGGAGCAGGTGTTCACCCAATTGGCCAGTCAAACCCGCATCAACAGCCTTCACCATTTGTGGCTGGCTCCGTTCAGATTGCAAGACCAGTTGATAGACATGGTCGACAAGATCAGCAAAGCCAGTGCGCAAGGCAAGCCAGGTCGCATCATTTTAAAAATGAATTCACTGACCGACGAAAAGCTCGCCAGACACTTGGTGCTGGCCGGCCAGCGCGGTGTAGACATTGATTTGATTGTGCGCGGCGCCTGCATATTGCCCGCGCAGGTACCGGGTTTCACCGATCGCATCAAAGTGCGTTCCATCATTGGCAGGTTCCTGGAGCACTCCAGGTTGTTTTATTTTCGATCCGGCAGCAAGGAAGATTTGTACCTCTCCAGTGCAGACTGGATGAATCGCAACATGATGCGCCGCATTGAAGTGGCCTGGCCGGTGCTAGACCCTGTTTTGCGCCAGTGCATCGTCGATGAATGTCTGGTTGCTTATCTACACGACAACACCGACGCCTGGGTGCTTCAAGTAGACGGACGCTATCAACGCGCCCGCCCGCCAGCCCGCGCACGCGCACTCAGCGCCCAAACCGAATTGATGAAGCGCTACAGCCGCAAAGCTTGAAATGGATTTGTTACTTTGGCGCCATGCCCATGCCCGCGATGCCTTGCCGGGTGAATCAGACATGGACCGCCCGCTGACAGACAAAGGCCGTCGCCAGTCTGAAAAAATAGCGCATTGGTTGAACAAGCACCTGCCGAAAGAATCCTTGGTGCTTTGCAGTCCGGCAGTCAGAACGGTACAAACGGTCCAAGTCTTGGGCAGACCTTACCAGTTGTGCGAGCAAATCAGGCCAGACAGCAGCGCTGCATCTTTGCTTGCCGCATGCCAATGGCCGCATGCTGCGACGCCTGTTTTGGTCGTGGCGCATCAGCCTTTTTTATCTCAAACAGTGAGCCAATTATTGGGTTTGCCTTTGACCCAGCCTATGTCTTTCCGCAAGGGCTCGCTGTGGTGGTTGTGCGGCGAGGTTACGGGAAGCAGTTCAGCGGTGAAATTGCTGACAATTCAGGACCCTGATTTGTGTTAAATGTCACAAAACAGGTGTATGAAGCAGTTATATTAACTGTGCACACAGCGATCAAACGGTCAGCTGATTTTCAAATCTCAAAGGAATACCATGAATCCTCAAATCAAATCTCTGTCCCTGGTCTGTCTGTTGGTTGCTTGTTTGGGCTTGACCGGTTGCGCATCCATCAGCTCCGCCTGGGACTCAACCACATCTTCTATCGGGGATTTTTTCAAATCAGACAAACCAGCAGCTGACAAGCCGGCTGAAGAGAAAAAATAATCTCCAGCTGCTCAAAAAAAACCTGCCACATTTTCTGGCGGGTTTTTTTATTTTCAGTCCAAACTTTCTGCAGCAGAAAAATTCAACTCTACTTTGGCCCCGCTGGGGTCATGGCAAAACAATTGCCACGGCCCGCCTTCGCGGTGCTGCAATTTGTAGGGATAGCCGCTGTCATCAAACCGGGCCTTCATTGCTTTCAAATCCACCGTGGTGAAAGCCATGTGGTCAATCGCACCGGCTGCCGGTTGTGGCACCGGTCTGTCGAAGTACAAGTGCAACACCGCTGTTTCGCCGGCGTACAACCAGGCCCCGTCAAAACCCAAATCCGGCCTGTAGCCAACTTTGAGGCCCAGCAGATTTTCATAAAAAGCCAGTGTGGCCACGGGATCACCGGCGATGGCGGTGAAATGGTTCATTCCCAGAATCATGGCGTGTTTACTCCGTCAGCTATTTCGTTTTTGAAGCGATTCTCTATGCTGCCTAAGCCTTCAATTTCAATGCGAACAAGGTCGCCGTCTTGTAAATAACGCGGCGGCTTGAGGCCCATGCCAACGCCTGCTGGAGTGCCGGTGGCAATAATGTCACCAGGTAAAAGGGTAATGCCTCTGGAACATGTTTCAATCAAATGGGGGATGTCAAAAATCATCAGTTCGGCATTGCCGTCCTGTCGGAGTTCACCATTGACCCAGCAGCGCACTTGCGCATGGAGTCCATCAAACGCATCGGCAGTGATGACCCAGGGGCCCATGGGGCAGAAGGTATCAAATGATTTGCCGAGGTCCCATTGCTGATGACGCATTTGCACATCGCGCGCAGTGACATCATTGACAACGGTATAGCCATAGACATGTGACATGGCCTGATTCCGGCTGATGTTTTTACCGCCTGTGCCAATCACTACAGCCAGCTCGGCTTCGTAATCGATTTGTTGCGACACGGTGAAGGGTAATTGCACTGTGTCGTAAGGACCGGTGACGCACTCGGGCACTTTGGTAAACACAATCGGCCAAGCATTCGGGTCGGCGTTGTTGTCTTTGAAAACACTGGCAGACAATTCCTGAGCATGTGCGTGGTAGTTTCTGCCAACACAAAAAATATTACGCCGGGGCCGGGGGATGGGCGCCATCAATTTGACTTGTGTCAGCGGTATGGCTGGTTCGTTGGCGGCAGGAGAAACCTGCCCGCTGTGCGATCTGTCAATCAGAGAAAGCACGCCCAGTGCGTGTTCTTGGTCTGTGAGTTGCAGGGTAGAGACGCTGCTGTGGTCGTCTGACACCAGGCCGACGCGTTGAACACCGTGGTGGAGATAAGTTGCCAGTCTCATGGTTTTCCTTTTTGTTGACGGTCGGAGTTTATGCGAGTGCGGGCTTGCAACAGCGCTGTTTCAATCAAAGCATCGGCCATCCACAGCAAGGTGTTTTTGACTTCTTTGTTTTTCTCATTGCAAATGTCTTTAAGCACAATAAATATCTCTATGCCGTAAATCACAGCCAATGCTTTGTGCAATTGAGCATAAATATCCGGGGGTAATTCTTTTTTTAGCGGTTCAAGAGCCGTATGAAGAATTTGTATACGGTGTCCTCGCCGAAAGAGTTTTTCTTTCAGCAATCCTGCTTGCGACAACGCTTGTTGCTCCAGAGAAATCTGCACGGCAGTTCTCAACGTGGATTCGTGTTTGCTCAATCGCGGAAAGCTACGGGTAAACAAATCCAGTACGCGGTCTTTGCCCTGTGCGTGTTCAGATGCAAAGGTACGCATAGGCCCCAGAGACTGGCTGACCATGGCACCCAGCATGGCGCCCCTGCTTGGAAAACACCGGTAAGCGGTAGCGCGAGAAATACCAGAGCGCTTGGCAACTTCTGCAATGGTTGGTGCGCAACCATTTTCTTGCATCAGTGCCGATGCACTGGACATCAGCAGTGCAAAAGTGGCCGGCTTGATACCCGCAGGGGCAGTGGGGGAATCAGGGGTTGGCGCTTTAGCAGTGGTTTTCATCAGGGTAAATCATGATTAAAAAGTGGGCGACGGGGCTATCTATCGCAGATTTCAAGCCGTAGTATCGTTTTTTAAAAAAGAGACAAGTGTCTTTTTTTGAATCACAAACATTTATAGCTGATGTTTGAACTGTCTGGCAAGAGGGAATGCATGTTGACGACTTTGTTTGTTGGTGTTTCAGGAAACCCACTGCGATGAGTTTGCACCTTGTTCAAGGCGTCGCTGTTGAAGACTCAGGATCCGGCCCTGCGGTGGTGTGCGTGCACGGTCTGGGCGGCACATCCAATACCTGGACGAGTTTGCAATCCGCATTGAATGGGTTTCGCTTCATTCGAATCGACTTACCGGGTTGCGGCAGATCCTTGGGTAATACCTCCGACATCAGCATCAAAGACATGGTGGATTGCGTGCAAACGGTTTGCCGCGCTTTGTCCATTGAAACCGCGCAATGGCTGGGGCATTCCATGGGAACCATGGTGTGTCAGCACCTGGCGCAACGCAGTCCTGCGCTGGTGAAAAGCCTGTTGCTGTTCGGGCCGCTGGCGGCACCTACAGACGCTGCGCGCGAAGCACTTCGCGCGCGTGCCGACAAACTCAGTCAAGGTGGTTTGGCCGGTTTGCAGGAGGTCGCTGAGGCATTGTTAAAAACAGCTGTCAGCGCCCACACCCAAAGCCACAACCCTGCGGCATACGCTTTTGTGCGTGAAAGTCTGATGCGTCAATCGCCCAGGTCTTACGCCGATTACTGTCTGGCTTTGGCGCAGGCCAGAGCGGCCGACATCGAACACATTGAAATGCCGGTGCTGCTGATCACCGGTGATGAAGACCTGGTCGCGCCACCCGCAGCCGTGCAAGCCATGGCGCGTCGCATGCCAAGGGCTGGCAGTGTGGTGTTGCAACGCTGCGCTCACTGGACACCTGTGGAAAGACCGCATGAATGCATCCGTGAAACGCGGGATTTTTTAAAGCGTAACGCCTGAAGGCAAAACCATGAACCCAGTCTTGTTTACC
>CANGCZ010000148.1 GCA_947452325.1 Comamonadaceae bacterium
ACGCTCAAAGGTTTTTTGCCCACTGCTTCGAGCACGCGGCCCAGCATGTCGGTGGACAAACTGTATTCCCAGGTACTTCCCGGTTGCCATTGCAACGGCGCTTTGGCAAAGGCTTCGATTTGCTGTTCAGGTGTCAGCGTGATCCATTTAGCACCGACTTCGTTGGAGAACAAACCGGCATCGATATAGGCCTGACGCACGGCAGCAGAACGCGTGAACTCGGCGTAAGTCAGACCTGAGGTGTGGCGCAGCAAATCGTGTACCGTGGTGCCGCGTACCGCTGCGACGGTGGTGGTGTTACCGGCTTCCATGGCGTTGGCCATCACGGTTTGTTTGCCCAGTTGTGGCAAAAACTTGGACACCGGATCGGCCAATTGCAACTGGCCTTCTTCTACCATCATCATGGCCAGCACCGAGACCATGGGCTTGGTCATGGAATAAGCACGGAAAATAGCGTCGTGTTTCACGCCTATGTCGTCACTGAAAACGACAGCGCCTTTGCGCGCCACCATCACTATCGCGCCTGGCATTTGTTGGTTGTCGATTTCTTTTTGTATCAGCGGGCGCAAGCGTTGCAGGCGTTCAGCCGACATGCCCACCGAAGCAGGTGAGGCAGAAGGTAGGTCTGCGAATGCCAAAGTGGCAAACGAAAGCACAGCACAGGCGATCAGGGTACGGCGGTTCAATTGAAATTTCATGGCAGACCTTTATAAAAAAATCAAAATGATCGAACAGCTTTGCGCAGCACAGCCGCATAGCCAGCGGTGAGTTCCATCTGCGGACCCAGTTCCTGGTGGATCAGCAGACGGTGTGCTTGGCGGAGTTTCCAACAAGGCACAAAGGTGTACAAATGGTGTTCCAGATGGTAATTCACCCCATACGCAGCCAACTGCGATAGACATGGTTGAAGCTTAAAAGGATTGGGACAAACCGCCCATGCGTTTGGCAATCGCGTGAAACTCTGCCACGGTGTCTTGAATGATGGATTGCACGCTTTTCACCTCATGTACCAAACCTGCGGATTGACCGGCCAACGCCGGGGCCGCGTTCATGTCTCCACCGAAATACACGTCCTGTATGCCCGTGAATGCATCCGGTCCCATCAATCCGGCTTCGTGAATCTTGGCAGTGAAGTCGGCTTTTAAGGCACGTATGCAAGGCGAGGATTTGGTGTTGAGCATGTATGTGCCTGTTGCCGCTGCATCCACAATGGCTTGTTTGTAGTTGGCATGTACCGGGCTCTCGGCGCTGGCGACAAACCGTGTGCCCATTTGTATGGCCTCTGCGCCCAAGGCGAACGCTGCTGCCATGCCTCTGCCGTCCACAATGCCGCCTGCCGCAATCATGGGTATGTCGGTTTTTTCGCGAATCGCTTGCAGCAATACCAGCGTGCTGACCTCTTCGGGGTTTTTAAATCCGCCGCCTTCCGAGCCCTCGACAACCAAACCGTCTACACCGGCGTCCACGCATTTCATCGCAGTGTCCAAAGTCGGTACCGCGTGGTAGACCACAATGCCAGCCGCTTTGAGCGGTGCCATGAACTTGGCCGGACTGCCGGCCGATGTGGTGACAAAGCGTATGCCGGATTCGCAGACGTAGCGCAGCATGGCCTCGTCTTTCAAAAAACGTATCGGCAGGTTCACACCAAACGGCAAACCGCTGTCCAGCATGGTTTGTATTTCGCGCTGACAGTTGGCGGTTTCGCCTGAGGATGTTTCGATGATGCCCAAGCCGCCAGCGCGCGACACCGCGCCTGCGAGCTGACTGCGCGCAATCCAGCCCATGGGGGCTTGCAGGATGGGATAGCGTGCGCCTGTGTGTGCGGGTACGCGGTTCATGTTTTTATTCCTTCAGTGGAGTCTGCGTGTTCGATGCGCCCATCGGCATGTTTGGCAAAACGCCCGGCTTCACGCGGATGCACCGGATCGTTCGAGGCCCAAGGCCAACCACCGAACTCGGTGCGCCGGTAATCGGCAAAGGCCTGGTGAATTTCTTCCTGGGTGTTCATGACGAACGGGCCGTACTGCGCTACAGGTTCGCCTATGGGGCGGGCTTGCAGCATCAGCAATTCGCTTATCTGATCGCCGTTGGTCAACACCAAGTCCTGTTGCGTGTTCACTTCAGCCACATGACGGTTGGCTACTTTTCGCCCGCCCATGTCCAGGCCATTGCCTTGGAACACATACAGCTGTCTGCGTGTGTCCGCATGTTTGGCGCGCGGCAGTGTCCAACTTGCACCGGCTTGCATGCGGATGGTGAAGATGGCCAGGTCAGCGTCCGGCTGGCTGGCCCATGAATCGGGCGGCGGCGGCAGTCCGCGTGCGCCGTCTAACTCGCCTGCCACCACGACCACATCGGTGTGCAAGCCGTGGGCGTCGGTGTGCCGTACTTTTTGTATTTGCTCGTTCCACAGCATGGTGAAGTGCGGGTCGGCCATTTTGCGGCGGGCAGGCAGGTTCAACCAAATTTGAAACAACTCACAAGGGTTGGGTTTGTCTGGGTGGCGCAGCGGAAACATCTCGCAATGCACGATGCCTTTGCCTGCAGTCAGCCATTGCACATCACCCGGGCCGAAACGCGCTGTCGCACCCAGCGAATCCGAATGGTCAATATGCCCTTGTCGCACGATAGTGACCGTCTCAAAACCTCTGTGCGGGTGCGACGGAAAGCCGGGAATGGTTTGGCCGTGGTACATGCTCCAGCCGTCTTTGTTGCCGAAATCGCTGCCCATTTGCCGACCCGCCAGCGATGCTGCCGGTCCCATGTGCTCATTGCCGACAGGGTAGTGATCGACGTGATGCACGCAGAACAAAAACGGGTCTATGGTTTGCCAAGGGAAGGACAGCGCGGCGAGCTGAAGAACAGGTGGGCTTTTCATGGTGCGGCTAGGTTATCAGACCCTGATACGTTGCTTTAAATACACAAAATCAAAAAATAATCATACTTAAATTATTAAAAATTACAAAAAAATTAAATTTAGTAATACATTAAGTTCCGGTATCAAGTTATATTTAACACATTGAGTGTCTTTTTTAATTGAGGAGTCTAAGCATGAACAACCCGGAACCTCTTGCACCCGCCTCTTGGGGTTTGGTCAGCAGCCTGGCCGAATTACACCAATGGGAGCTGGACAACCTGCCTTTGCTGTCCACGCTGACCGGCCGCCACTTGTACTACCGCATGGCCGAGGAAACCTTTCACCCTGAGCAGGCTTTGACCAAGGCGCTGAAGGATTTGTTCGGCGGCGCGCACTTCACTGAAAAGGCCTTGCGCAGTCGCATGCGTGAGATGGAGCGCGACGGTTTGATCGAAACCATCACCCGCCAAAGCGATGCCCGGTCTAAACAACTGATACCGACGCAGAAATTCCTTCAATTGCTGGAAGCACACGCCGAGCAGGTCAAACGCACGTTTGACAAGCATTTTTTACTCATAGAAAAGTAAACGCATTTATTTCAAGCCATTTAAACGGTTGTTCACTTCAACAGGTATTCCATGGAAGAAAAATTCGCTCTCAAAGTCGTACAAAACGGTCAGACCAAGTTATCCCGTGCGCTGCGCAGCGGTGCCGGTGCCAACGGACAGGCATTGGTGGTCAAGGCCGAAGAAGCCGCCAGTTACCAACTGCTCAACCAGGTGACGCTGACCTCACCGGCCAAATTGCAGTTCAAGCGCAAAGGCGATGATTTGCAGGTTTCATTGCCGGGCGGCGACACCGACATGCCCGACCTGGTCATACAAAATTATTTTGCGTTTGAGGGCAGTGCCATCAAAGGCATCAGCCAAAGCGGCGAATGGATGGCTTACGACACCTCGGTGTTTGTGCCCAAGCCCGCCGCTCCCGGTGACAAGTCAATCAAGCCTTTGAACCCTGACAGCACTGCAGCCGTGGCGCTGGGTGAAGCGCCCTTGCCCGCCTTGGTCAAATTTGACAGTCCCTTGGGACTGGCTGCTATTGGCGGCGGGGTACTGGCGTTCGGCGTTTTGGGCAATCACGGCAGTTCAGGTGGCGCCAATCCCGCCAGCCAGACCAATAGCACTGACACTTTGTCGGTGATCAAAAGCTATGCAGGGGCCTCAAGCAGCGCGGTGCAGCCAACAGCGGCGCAATACACGGCGGCCGGAGTGACGGTGCCCACCATAGACGGCGTGACTTCGGCCAATGTGCTGACGGCCTTGAACCAGGTGATCAGCGGCAAGCAGCCCTCGGAAGTCTCAAGCAAGGCACAGGTGCAGGCGCTGGCAGATGCTTTGAAAACCAGCTGGGCCTTGATCATCGCCGAGGCCAACGGCAACACCGCTGACGCCACACCGAACAGCGCGCCCACTGCTACAGATTATTTGAATGTCGGCGTCATGGTGGGCAGTACCACCAAGGCGCTGGACTTGATGAACAGTGCGCTGGGACAACTCTCAAGCTCCTCTGTGAACACAGCGGCTGGCATCAAAGACCTGGCGAGCGCCGCAGACAACGTGATGAAAGTCGCTGCAGGCACGGCAGGCGCCAGCCTGAGCAAGGCAGATTTGTTGAACCTGGGCTTGAAGCTCAACGGGGCCAACAGCGGTATCACGACCGAACAGGCCACGGCGTTCACAGCCAATCTGGCTAACTTCGAACCCAGTCTGGGCAAAAACGATGCTTTTAAAACCGGCGATGCCGTAGACACCTATGACGAATTGCAAGCCTTGTTCAGCTTGCAAGTGCTGCGCTCTTACAACGACGACACGGCAGCGGTCAAA
>CANGCZ010000149.1 GCA_947452325.1 Comamonadaceae bacterium
CCGGAGGAGATTTACACCGAGGCCAAGGACAATATGCGGGGCAACTTGTATGACAAGTCCATCAATCTTTTTGACAAGCTTGAAGGCCGTGCCGCAGGCACCGTGCTGGCGCAGCAGGCGCAGTTGGACAAGGCTTATGCGCAATTGAAAAACGGCGATCGCATTGGCGCATTGATGACGCTGGACAGGTTCATCAAGCTCAATCCTGCCAACCCGGCAGTTGACTACGCGCTCTACCTCAAAGGAACCATCAATTTCAATGATGACATGGGCTTGATGTCCAAGTGGTTCAAGCAGGACCTGGCTGAACGTGACCAAATGGCAGCCCGTGATTCCTTCGAAGCCTACAAGGAACTGGTCACACGTTTTCCCCAGTCAAAGTATGCGGAAGACGCCTCTTTGCGTATGCGCCACATCATCAATTTGCTGGCCAAGTCCGAGTTGAAAGTGGCCAGGTATTACTACAAGAAAGGTGCTTACGTTGCGGCGGTCAATCGTGCCCAAACCACCTTGAACGACTACCCGAACAGCGAAGCAGCAGAAACCGCATTGATTATTTTGATTGAGTCGTACCAGGCTCTGGGCTTGACCCAATTGCGTGATGACACCCAAAGGGTGTTGCAAGCCTCTTTTCCTGACAGCAAATTCTTTCCCAAACCCGCTCCGCCGCCTCAGCCTGAGCAAAAAAGCTGGTTCAAGTTCTGGTGATGCTGCCCAGTGCCTGTATCAATTGAGGCAACTGATCCAGGCGTTTCATCGGCGGCAAACCGGCCAGCAATCGGCGTCCATAAGGCGTGCTGACCAGGCGGTTATCGCACACCACCAACGCGCCACGGTCTGATTCGCGGCGTATCAAACGCCCTGCCCCTTGCTTCAAAGAGACAGCTGCTTCAGGTAAAAAATAATCATTGAAAGAACTGCGTCCCTGAGACTCCAGTCGTTGGCTGCGCGCCTCGACCAGCGGATCGTTGGGTGGCGGAAACGGCAGCTTGTCAATGATGACCGCTTGCAAGGCATCACCGGGCACATCAAAACCTTCCCAGAAGCTGGCGGTCGCCACCAATACCGTACCAGTGCCGCCCGGCTCTATGGCTTGACGAAAGCGCTGCATCAGTTCGCGCTTAGGGTGCTGCCCCTGCACCAGAATAAGTAATTCACCGCTGTCGCCGATGGCGGCTTGTAATTGTTCCCCGATGGCACGCAAAGCCCGGGTGGTGGTGGTCAACACCAGTGTCCTACCGCCCAGTTCCCGCGCCACTTGCAAAGACAGTTCACCCACTTCTGCGCTATGGCCCGGGTCTTTGGGCGAGACCATCAGCCGGGGCACATACACCCAAGCCTGGTTTTCATAGTCAAACGGGCTTTGAACCCGCAGCACTTGCGCGTTTTGCAAACCGCAGGGTTCAGTGAACCAGCTCAACGTCTCGTCTGTGCCCAAGGTGGCTGAAGTGAAAATCCAGCTGCGCGCTAAAGCCACTGGCTCTTGGTCAGCGTTGGGCACAGTCAACACTTGCGAATCGAGTAATTTGTTCTTCACCACGTCAGCAATATCCAAAGGCGCTTCCATGCAACGCATTTGAGCCCCGACATCAAGCCAGCGCACTGAACCGTTGACGCAGGCTTGGGAGAAATGGTCTATGAGTCCGGTGACCTCTTCCAGCCGTTCGTGCAGGCGTTGAAAATCCGGTGCTGCGTCTATGACTGTTTCCAGGGCTGATTGCAATTGGATGGCAGCATGTTTGACATCCGACAAGGCCTGTTGCCAGTCTTGCGCATCCAGGCCCTGGGGCTGCGGCTGGTTCCATCGCAATTTGGCGTTGGCTGGCTGCTTGCCGACCACCAGCCGCCAGTCGCGCACGGTTTTTTCAAACGCACCGGTGACCGATTGCCAATCCACCAAACCACGCGCGAGTTGCAACCCGGCGGTCAATACATCCCGCGTCAAATCCAGCAGTTGAGCACTGCCAAGTTGCTTGCCCAGAAACTGTATGCCGGTTTCATTCAACTGATGGGCTTCATCAAAAATCACCACCCGCACCGTAGGCAACAACTCAGCCATGCCTGATTCACGCACCGCCATATCGGCAAAAAACAAATGGTGGTTGATGACCACCACATCGGCGGCCATGGCTTCCCGCCGCGCCTGGTTAACGTGACACTCGCGCCAATGCGGACACGGTGAACCCAGACAGTTGTCCCGGCTGGAGGTGATCAAGGGAATCAGTGGCGAGCGTTCATCCAAGGTCGGCACCTCGGCCAAATCCCCATTCAGTGTGGTGCGTGACCATTTCTGCACCACCGCCAGGGTTTTGACCGACTGGCGATCGGGCAAAGTGGCTGATTGCAATGCCAGTTCAAGCCGCTGTTGACACAAATAACTGCCTCTGCCTTTGAGCATGGCCAGTTTCAAAGGCAAACCCAGTGCTTTCAAAACATCGGGAATATCACGGGCAAACAACTGGTCTTGCAAGGTTTTGGTGGCTGTAGACAGCAACACCCGTTCACCACTGAGCAAAGCGGGAACCAAATAGGCAAACGTCTTGCCGACACCGGTACCGGCTTCAACCACCAACGAGCCGCCGTGCTCCAGCGTACGGGCCACGGCCATGGCCATGTCGGTTTGTCCCTGCCTGGGTTGAAAAAAAGCGGTTGCCCGGGCAAGCGGTCCTTGCGGGGTGAACATTTCCCGCACCACATCACTCAAGCTATCGGACAAGGCATTCCCCAGTCATTTAGGCATGTCTTCAGGACGGGGTGTGGGCAATGGCGGCTCGGGCGGCTGCTTGCGGTTTGCGCTGTCGGCTTCGACTTGTTGTCGGTGTTTTTCAGCCTCATCCAGCTTGCGTTGGTAATCTGCCCGTTTTTTGGCTACCTCAGCGGCTTTTTCCTGCTGCCTGCGCTGGCGTTCTTTGATTTCTGCCATGCGTTTTTCGTACTTTTCACGGTTGGCTTCGATCTCTTCCTGTTGTTGCAGGTATTTCTCGTTTTTATCCAGGTTCTCCTGCAATTTATCCAAATAGGTGTTGTGAAATTCAATCCGCTTGTCTTCGGCATCGGTTTGTTTTTCGGCACTTTGTTTTTCTTCAATTGTCTGCAAGGCTTTGTCAGTCACCTGCTGGCGTTGATAGGCATTGAGCAAAATCTCCTTGCGGCGCAAATCGTTATCGATTTCAATTTTTTTTTGCTGAGCGTCCATTTTGCAATTGCTCACCATGATTTGCTGATAACACGCTTTGAGCGTGTCTTTGTACTCTTGCGTAGCCGCATCGCGTGCGGATTTGATACGCGCACGTTCTTCTTCGACGTTGATACCTTGCATACTTTGTTCGGCGGGGAGCACCACCGGCGTGTTGACAGCCTGCCAGGCAAACAATGGAGGGGTCTGACAGAGGCAAAAGGCCGAAAGAATAAAGATTTTTTTCATGGTCAATTAACGCTTATGTCAGTGAAGTATCCACCAGACGTCGACCGAGCGCGAGAAAACCGGCAGATTGCATTTCACGCAAACGTGAAGCTGTGCGGGGAAATTCGTGCGACAACGGGCCTTCGGTGTACAAGTCCTCGGGCTCAACCTCGGCTTGTATCACCAGTTTGACACGCCTGTCATACAAAACATCGATCAACCAGGTAAAGCGCCGCGCCTCGGAAGACATGCGCACCTCCATTTTCGGTACGCTGCTGAGAAATACCGTGTGAAACTGGCTGGCAATCTCCAGAAAATCATTCTGCGAGCGCGGACCGCCGCACAAGACCTTGAAATCGAACCAGACCATGCCGCCTGCGCGCCGCTTGGCCCAGAGCTTTCGCTCTTCAATGGTCAACAAGCCATCCTGGTCCGGTGTTTCTGCCAGACGATTGAACGTGGCTTGCATGCTGGCCTCGGTTTTTTCGTTACACGGGGTCAAATACAACTGCGCTTGCTCAAGCATTCTTCCCCGGTAATCTACGCCGTTGTCTACATTCACAACATCCATGCTGGCATTGAGCAAATCAATGGCTGGCAACAAGCGGTCTCGATGCAATCCGTCAGGGTATAGCTCATCAGGGCGAAAATTGGAGGTGGTGACAAAACCAATACCGTTGTTTTGCATAGCCACCAGCAAGCGATACAGAATCATCGCGTCCGTGATGTCGGCAATGTGAAACTCATCGAAACAAATCAGCTTAAAGCGTTTTGCCATGCGCACGCCGAGTTCATCCAAGGGGTTGACGGTGCCTTGTAATTCGCGCAATTCGCGATGTACTTCGCGCATGAATTCATGGAAATGCAAACGGGTTTTGCGCTCTATCGGCACCGCGTTATAAAAACAATCCATTAAAAAACTTTTGCCCCGGCCAACACCGCCGTACAAATACACACCGCGCGGAATGTCAGGGTGGTTGATCAGCTTTTTCAACTTGTTGCCGCGCTTGTGCTTGTAATCAGACCAGGCTGTGGCGCAGCGATCCAGTACCGTGACTGCACCCATTTGGGCCGGATCGGCGTTGAATCCCCGGGTTTTCAGTTCGTGTTGGTAAGTATCGAGTACGGACATGGCGGTCGTATTGTGCCCTTTAATGGATTTTGACTAAATATGATGCACTTTCGAACTTTGTCAGCGGCTGAATTAAC
>CANGCZ010000150.1 GCA_947452325.1 Comamonadaceae bacterium
ACCGCATACCGGCGGTATCTTGTACGGGCCGCGCTCACCCAATTACGGTAAAGACTGAATCAGGTCTGCAACTGCCCGTTGACCAGGCGCATTTGCCGGTCGCATTGCGCGGCCAGGGTTTCATCATGGGTGACCACCACAAAGGCCGTGCCCTGCTGGCGGGCGAGTTGCAACATCAAGGCAAACACGCTGTCGGCGGTGCTGCGGTCCAGGTTGCCGGTGGGTTCATCTGCAAGCACACAAGCCGGTTGCGTGACCAATGCGCGTGCAATTGCGACTCGCTGACGCTCTCCGCCGGACAACTCGGACGGCGTGTGCTTGATTCGCGCACCCAGTCCCACGGCTTGCAACATGGCCTGTGCCTGCGCGGCCGCTTCGGCACGCGGCATGCGGCGTATCCACAAAGGCATGGCGACGTTGTCCAGCGCATTGAACTCGGGCAGCAAATGGTGAAACTGGTAAATGAAACCCAGGTGTTGGTTACGCAAACGACCCAATGCAGCCGGATCCAACCCGGCCAGCGCCTGACCGAGCAAATGCACGCTGCCGGTGGTTGGCGTGTCCAGGCCGCCGAGCAAATGCAGCAAAGTGCTTTTGCCTGAGCCTGAAGCACCGACCACGGCCAGGGTTTCACCGGCATCTATGTGTAAATCCACATCCTTCAATACCGTGACGTCTATTTCGCCTTCGTGAAAACGCCGCCCAAGGCCCTGTGCCAGCAACACCGGTTTATTCATAGCGCAAGGCCTCCGCAGGGTCTATGCGGCTGGCACGCCAGCTCGGGTAAAGCGTCGCGGCCAGCGCCAGCACCAGCGCGATGATGACCACCGGACCGATGTCGGCCCATTGAGGATCGCTGGGCATGCGGCTGATCAGGTAAACGTCGCGCGGCAAAAAGCTGGCGCCCAAAGCGCGTTCAATGGCAGGCACGATGCTGCCGATATTGAATGCCACCAGCAAACCAAGCAACAATCCCGACAAGGTGCCTATGACACCTACCAACGCACCTTGCACGACGAAGATGCCCATGATGCTGGCCGGGCTGGCGCCCAGCGTGCGCAAGATAGCGATATCAGCGCGCTTGTCGGTGACGGTCATCACCAGCGTGCTGACTAAATTGAAAGCCGCTACCGCCACGATCAAGGTGAGGATGATGAACATCATGCGTTTTTCAATCTGCACGGCAGTGAACCAGGTGCGGTTGGCGCGGGTCCAATCGCGCACCAGCACATCGCCGCTGAGCAATGGCGTGAGTTCGGCGGCAACTTCGTGGGCGCGCTGCGCGTCTTTCAATTTCACACGTATGCCATTGGGACCTTCGAGCCGGAAAATGCGTTCGGCATCACTGATGTGCAACATGGCCAGACTGGCGTCGTATTCAAAGTGGCCGGTGTCGAGCAAACCGACCACATGCAATTGTTTCAACCGCGGCACCACACCCGCCGGGGTAACCTGACCGCCGGGCGCGACCAGTGTGACGCGGTCGCCCGCTTTGATGCCGAGGTTGCGCGCCAGTTCCGTGCCCAGCACCACACCAAAGCCGCCCGGTGTGAGCTGCGCCAGCACCGCAGGATCCATCGCTGCCACCACGTCGGTGACAGCGGCTTCCTGCGCCGGGTCTATGCCGCGCACCAAGGCGCCGCGCATGTCTTCGCCCTGGGCCATCAATACCTGCGACAGCACAAACGGTGCACTGGCCATGACTTGCGGGTGCTGCTGTAACTGCTGCTGCAAAACAGCGACGTTGTCCAATGAAGCGCTGGTATAGGCCAGCACTTCAATGTGCGACAACACGCCCAGCATGCGATCTCGCACTTCTTTTTGAAAGCCGTTCATCACACTCAGCACAATGATGAGCGCAGCCACACCCAGCGCAATACCCAGCATGGAAACAGAGGAAATAAAAGAGATGAAGCGGTTGCGACGGGCGGCCCGGCCGGCACGTGTATAGCGCCAGCCGATCACAATTTCATAAGGCCATTTGGAGTCTGTCATCAGCTGTGATTGTGGCACCACGGCACAATCCCCTCATGCCAGCCCCAGAACCCATGCTTGTCAACGTGATTGCCTATGCCTTGTGGCCACAGGCCACGGACACCGCAGACCCACACAATACCGCTTCGTGGCAACAGGCTTTGCGGTCTGTGGAACACCAAGACTGTATGCGGCAACTGGCCCGCGCCAAGGCGCAACTGTTCACCCGGCTGCCGCCGCAAAGCGTTTGCAGCAGCCACGAATGGGCTTACGCCCTCGCTGCCGGTTGGCCACCCTCTTCAGACTTGCTGCCGTTTGCCGCGCATACCGCTCAGCAATTGCGACTCAGGTGTCCGCCGGACCATGGTTGGGCGTTCATAGACCTGGTGCATGTGCAATTCAGCCAGGGTCAGATGCCTATATCACTGCCGGGCAAGCTCAGCGAACTGGAATCAGACGGCTTTATGCAAGCCATGCGACCGTATGTTGAAGAAGACGGTATCCATTTGCACGCGCTGTCGCCCGGGCGTTTTCTGGCGCATTCCTCCATTTTCAAGTCATTGCCCAGTGTGTCGCTAGACCATGTGCTGCAATATGGCGCTCATGCTTTGGCAGAACTCGACCCGGTAGCCACCCAAAGCCCTGCGCAACGCTTGCTGAGGCGCTTGCAAAATGAAATGCAAATGCTGTTCTACACCCATGCGCTGAATGCGCAACGTGACATAGCTGTCAACTCTTTTTGGCTCAGCGGCACCGGTGAATTGCCCGCACACGGCAGCGCGGATGTGACAATGCATACCGGATTGCGTGACAGTTTTCTGGCGAATGATGCTCTTGCATGGGCCGGGGAATGGGTCAAATTGGCTGAAGACACCATGCTGCCCGCCTTACAGCAAGGCCATGCGCTGGTCTTGTGCGGGCCGCAACATTGCCTGCAATTGCAATCAGAAAAAAACAACTGGTGGCTAGGCCTTAAACACCGGTGCTTGACGCCCTCGCTGACCGGGACGCTGACATGAAATTCATCACCCGCGATGTACCACCGCGCGCGGCCTGGGCGCTGGAACAAGCCGGTGTACACCCGTTGCTGGCGCGTTTGTATGCCGGGCGCGGTGTCAGCGATGCCCAAGACCTGAATACCTCTTTGACGCATTTACTGCCACCCGCTGGCATGAAAGGCATGACAGATGCGGCGCGTTTATTGGCTGATGCGATTCATGCGCAACAACGCCTATGCATAGTCGCCGATTACGACTGTGATGGCGCAACAGCTTGCGCGGTGGCTTTGCGCGGACTGACATTGCTGGGCGCGCAACACGTAGACTTCATCGTGCCTGACCGCGTGGTCGACGGCTACGGTCTCACGCCATCCATATCTCAACGCGTGCATGCCACTGGCGCGCAACTGCTGATCACCGTAGACAACGGTATTGCCAGCGTTGAAGGTGTGGCCGAGGCACAGCGTCTCGGATTGCAAGTGCTGATCACCGATCACCATTTGCCCGGACCGCAGATCCCCGCCGCCGATGCGCTGGTCAACCCGAACCAACCGGGTTGCCACTTCGAGAGCAAACACATGGCCGGTGTGGGCGTGATGTTTTATGTGTTGCTGGCCTTGCGTGCCGAATTGCGACAACGCGGTGTGTTCACCAAAGAGACCGAGCCGCGACTGGACACTTTGCTGCCACTGGTGGCCTTGGGCACAGTGGCCGACGTGGTCAAGCTCGACGCCAACAACCGGCGCTTGGTCGCGCAAGGTTTGCTGCGCATGCGGCGCGGCCAACTGCCTGCAGGTATGTCGGCGCTGTTTCAAGTGGCCGGGCGCGATGCTTCGCAAGCCATCAGCCAGGACATGGGTTTTGCGCTGGGCCCGCGCATCAATGCGGCCGGACGTTTGTCTGACATGCGTTTGGGTATCGAATGTTTACGCACCGACGACGCCACACTGGCCTTGCAACTCGCGCAGCAACTCGACGCCATCAACCGCGAACGTCGCACGCTGGAGACCGGTATGCGCGAGCAGGCCTTGTTGATCGCCGAATCGCTGATGGACAGCGAGGATGAACCGCCGCCAGCGCTTTGCGTGTATGACGAAGAATTTCACGAAGGCGTGGTCGGCATCGTCGCCGGGCGTTTGAAAGATTTGCATTACCGGCCTTGCTTTGTGTTTGCTGCCAGCGAGTCTGAGGGGCAGGCGGTGCTGAAAGGCTCGGGCCGCTCCATTCCCGGTTTTCATTTGCGTGATGCGCTGGACGCAGTGGTCAAACTGCACCCGGGTTTGTTGCTGCGTTTCGGTGGCCACGCCATGGCCGCCGGTTGCACTTTGCTGGAAGACGATCTCGCCACCTTCGAAGCCGCGTTGCAACATATCGCTGCGCAATGGCTGGACGCAGCCACACTGGCGCAATCGCTGGAAACCGACGGACCGCTGGCTGCTGCTGACTTGAGACCGGATGTGGCGATTGAATTGCAAGACCAGGTTTGGGGCCAAGGTTTTGCTCCACCTGTGTTCCAAGACAGAGTCGAAGTGATCAGCCAGCGCATCGTCGGTGAAAAACATTTGTCGCTCAAACTCAAACTGCACGGTCAGGCCATTGACGGCATCTGGTTCGGTC
>CANGCZ010000151.1 GCA_947452325.1 Comamonadaceae bacterium
ACGTCTGAGTTCAACGGCTTGAAAGTCATCATCGCCGAGGGCGAATGCCAGCTCGAGCGCCAGCGCCGCATCAAACCTTGGATTCAATCGCTGTTGAAAAAAGGCAAGCGCGTCGTTCGCGTGAAATACGGCGTGGACGAGGACGTGTGCAACGGCGACCATGCCTGCATACGCTTGTCCGGTTGCCCCACACTCACTCTCAAAGACAACCCGGACCCGCTGAAAGTCGACCCGGTGGCTACTGTCATTGATGGCTGCGTTGGCTGCGGTTTGTGCGGCGAAAACGCGCACGCGGCCACGCTGTGCCCGAGTTTTTACAGAGCAGAAATCATTCAAAACCCCGGGCTGTTTGAACGCCTGTGGGCAGGCTTGCAAACGAGGCTGGTGCGCGCCATGCAAACCGCATGACACAGCCCATCAGTGTGTTGGTGTGCGCCTTGGGCGGCGAAGGCGGCGGTGTGCTCAGCGAGTGGCTGATGGACACCGCACGGCGCGCGGGCTATCCAGCGCAAAGCACGTCTATTCCCGGCGTGGCGCAACGCACCGGGGCCACCACTTATTACATTGAAGTGCTGCCCACACCCTTGACTGAGTTGAACGGCAGACAACCGGTGTTCAGCCTGAATCCGGTGCCAGGCGCCTTGGATGCTTTGGTGTCTACCGAATTGCTTGAGACCGCGAGACAAATTTCGTTGGGCATGGTGTCAGCTGACCGCACCCGCGTCTTCAGTTCTTCTTCGCGCAGTTTGACCACGCTGGAGCGCATGCCCATGGGCGACGGCCGCTTAGACACACAGCCCTTGCTGGATCTGGTGAAACAGTTTTCTCACGAATCACAGGTCTGGGATTTTTCCGCCATGGCCAAAGAACAAGGCACCATGGTCAGCGCGGTCATGCTCGGAGTGATCGCGGCCAGCGGCATGTTCCCCATGGCGCGTGCAGATTACGAAGCCACGATTGGCACGGGTGGCAGCAGCGCCGCGAGCTTGCGCGGTTTTGCAGCCGCCTTTGAACGTGTGCGCAACACGCAAGCGGTGCAGGCCATGCTGGCTGATGACGATACTGATAAGCCTTTGTCTTTAGATGAAGAGCCTGCGCTCACCGTTTTTCCCGCCGCTGTGAAAGAACTCGCCGCTTTGGGTTTTGCCAGACTGTGCGATTACCAACACCGCAGCTATGCCATGCAATATGTGCAACGTCTTCAGCAAGTGCTGGAAGCGGAAAACGCAGTTGACCCGACGCATACCAACGGCTACTCAGCCAGCCGCGAAGCCGCGCGTTGGCTGGCCTTGTGGATGGCGTTTGACGACATCGTTCGCGTGGCCGACCTCAAAAGCCGCGCCAGCCGCAGTCAGCGCGTGTCGCTAGAAGTGAAACAACAAGACGGCGAACTGTTGCGCGTGTACGAGCATTTCAAACCCGGTGTGCCCGAATTCGCAGCGCTGATGCCCGCTTGGTTAGCCACGCCTTTGTTGCGGTATGACAAAGCGCGTGTATTGAAAGGTCGCGAGCCTTTGGCGCTGCCTTTGAAAATCGGCTCACACTCGGTGAGTGGCATGCTGGCCCTGCGTTTGCTGGCAGGTTTGAAATGGCTGCGGCCACTGGGCAGCCGTTTTGCTGTTGAACAAGCCGATATCCAACATTGGTTGAACACGCTGTGCAGTGGTTTGCGAGAACACCACAATTTGGGCTTGCAGTTGGCCATGTGCGGTCGTCTCATCAAAGGTTACGGCAGCACCAACGAACGCGCCAAACGCAATTTGCAACACATACTGCGACATTTGGCACCTGCGAGCGTCAACCCGTCGCCGCAGTGGCGCGCCGATGCGGTGCGACAGGCACGCGAAGCGGCATTGACTGATGAAGCAGGGACGGCCTTGGATCAGCGCTTGCAAAGCCTGGGAGCCCCCAAGCGCGCCGTGGCTGAGCAGCCGATACGCTTCATACGCTCTGCCGGGCGAGTCAAGCCTGATTGATTCGCCTCTGTGCGCAAGGGCAGATCCCGACAAGGTCAGCGTGTGGCCTAGGTTATCCTCTTGGCTTATTTGTAACTCTTGGCACGATTGTCATGAAAAAACTTTTTTCTCTTGGTATGACCCGCTTGGGTATGTTGAGCTTGTGCATGCTGGGCTGGCATGGGTTGAGCGCTTCGCAAGACAAAGTTCAACAAGTGCGTGTGTCCACATGGGTACCCGCGCAACACGCCTTGAACCCGGCGGTACAGACCTGGATTGACAGCTTGAAAAAAGCCTCGGGCGGCAGCATCAACCCGACCTTGTTTCCCTCCGAGCAACTCGGCAAAGCCATGGACCATTACGACATGGCGCGCGACGGGTTGACCGATTTTGCGTTTGTGAACCCGGGTTACCAACCGGGGCGTTTCCCGATTTTTGCAGCGGCCTCTTTGCCTTTTGAGATCAGCAATGCCAAAGCCGGTTCTGCTGCCATTGACGCTTGGTATCGCGCGTATGCCGCCAAAGAAATGAAAGAGGTCAAATTCTGTTTTGCGTTTGCCCACGACCCGGGCGCCTTGCATTCACGCAAAAAAGTATTGATGCCTGCCGACATGAAAGGCATGAAAATTCGCCCTGCCACTTCTACCATCGGCCAGATGGTGACACTGCTAGGCGGCACCAATGTGCAGGCTTCTGCACCTGAGTCGCGCGACGCGATCGAGCGCGGTGTGGCCGACGCCATCACTTTCCCTTGGGGCTCACTCACCTTGTTCGGCATCGACAAAGTGGTCAAGTTCCACATGGACGTGCCTTTGTATGTCACGCCGTTTGTGTGGGTGATGAACTTGGACAAATACAACAGCTTGTCACCTGCTCAGAAGCAAGCCGTTGACAGCCATTGCACCAGCGAATGGGCAGAAAAAATCGGCACCGCATGGGCCGATTTTGAAATCAGCGGTCGCACCAAATTGCTGGCCGACAAAGCCAACCGCGACATCTACACCCTCACGCCCGATCAACTCACTGCTTGGAAAACGGCGGTAGCACCCGTCAAACAGCAATGGGCTGACGAAGTGAAAAAACGCGGTGACGACCCGGTAGCGGTCATGAAAGCCTTGCAGCAAAGCCTGAGCAAATACAAATCGGCAATGTGAGTTTGCACATGACGGCGAAAAGCAAAAGTCCGTTCGACCGGATCATCGACACCATCGAATGGCTGGCGGCCATGTTCGTCGGCATAGTCGCCGCCAACATTTTCATCGCCGTCATGTTGCGCAAATTTTTCGGCACCTCCATTCCCGACAGCTACGACTTCGGGCGCATGCTCTTGGGCATTTTGATTTTCTGGGGCATAGCTGCCACGAGTTACCGTGGCGGCCACATCACGGTCGATTTGCTTTGGACACATGCCAGCCCGCGCTATAAGCGCTGGATCGATGTGTTTGCCACACTGGTGTTGTTGCTGGTGGTGACCGTACAAACCATCATGCTGTTTGACAAAGTGGCCAACACCTACCGCGACAACGTGCAAACCTATGATTTGAATTTACCGACCTGGCCGTTTTTCGCCGTGGCCTGGTTCGGGGATGTGTGTGCAGTCTTGTTGATCGCCATCCGTACGTGGCGACTGATTGCAGACCCGCAAGCACTGGCCCCCACCACTGGCGCGGGGCACTGACATGGACTTGATGAACCTGAGTCCGGATGCTGTGGCCGCTATCGGCTTTGTCGCTTTGTTCGCCCTCATGCTGTTGCGCGTGCCGGTCGGCATGGCCATGGGCCTGGTCGGTGTCTGCGGCTATAGCTATATCGCAGGCAGCGGCCCGGCCTTGAAGCTGATCGGCCAGACTTCCATGCGCACCGTCACCGACTACACCTTCGGCGTCATTCCCATGTTCATGTTGATGGGCGCGTTTGTCTCGGTGTCGGGTGTCAGCCGCGAATTGTTTCGCGCTGCCAATGCCTTCATCGGCCATTTGCGAGGAGGCCTGGGGGTAGCCACGGTGCTGGCTTGCGGTGGTTTTGCTGCGATATGCGGCTCCTCGGTGGCAACAGCCGCCACGTTTTCATCTGTGGCTTACCCGGAGATGCGCCGCTTTGGTTACCCGCAATCGTTTTCCACTGGCGTGATCGCGGCCGGTGGCACGCTGGGCGCCATGCTGCCGCCATCCACCGTGCTGGCGGTCTACGCTATCTTGACCCAACAAGACATAGGCAAGCTGTTCATGGCGGGCATCATCCCCGGCTTGCTGGCCATGGGCATGTATGTGCTGACCATCTTCATCATCGTGCGCGTGCGGCCCGATTGGTTGCCGCGCGGTCCAGCCACGAGTTGGGCTGAGCGTTTTGCCGGGCTCAAAGATGTCTGGGCACCGCTGCTGTTGTTTGTGTTCGTCATCGGCGGTTTGTACGGCGGTTTTTTCACGCCAACAGAGGCGGGAGGCGTGGGCGCGACAGGCGCATTTTTGCTCGGCGTATTGCGCGGCAAATTAGACCGTGCGGGCATATTGGAAGCTTTGTTGTCGGCCACGCGCACGGCAGCGGCGGTGTTCACCGTGTTGATCGGCGCGCTGATCTTCGGCTACTTTCTCACCATCACGCAAACCCCGCAAAAACTAACCGG